>JBIKIA010000002.1:0-40199 GCA_044361885.1 Prosthecobacter sp.
CCTGGAGATGCCCGCGACGCTGGATTTTTGCGTGGTCGCCACCGATGTGGTGGACCGCCGGCAAGGTGCCGCCTTCCGCAGTGCGCTCAGCAGCAGGGGCAACTATCTTTTCACCCACAGCAGCGAGACTCTGCTGCTGAATCCGAACGCGCCGCAGATGTTTGATGACAAGGGGAACGGCCTTTTCTCCACGGTGCTACTCGATTGGATCGAGTGGGAAGGCCCGCTGGTTTCGGAGGCGGAAAAGTCACGTCGCGTGGGCCTCGTGCCGCCGGATGACGCGACGCCCGAGGTGGTCGCGGAGCATCTGCAACGCTTTTCCGAACGTGCATGGCGTCGGTCGGTGAAAAAAGAGGAGCTGGAGCAGTATTTGCAATCCTACCGCACCGAGCGCGAGGCAGGCGAAAAGATGGCCGATGCGTATCGTGTCGCTTTGCAGGGCGTGATGACCTCCAGGCACTTCATCTACCTCGTCGAGGGCGACACCGTGGCTCGCGAGCTTCTCACGGAGCCGGAACTCGCCTCGCGCCTCTCGTATTTCCTGTGGAGTTCGATGCCGGATGACGCGCTCTTCGCTGCGGCAAAAAGCAGCACGCTGAATGGCGAGGGCTTGAAGAAAGAAGTGGATCGCATGCTCGCAGACAGCAAGGCGAGCCGCTTCATCGATGACTTCGCGCGGCAGTGGCTGCAACTGCACCGCGTGGGCATGTTCCCGCCGGACAAGAAGCTCTACCCCACCTACGACGCGTGGCTGCAGGAAAGCATGCGCCATGAGCCGGTGGAGTTCTTCCGCGAGCTGTTCAGCAAAAACATGCCGATTGACGGCTTCGTCGAGTCCGACTGGACCATCGCCAATGCGCGGCTCTGTGACTTCTACGGCCTGCCGGAGCCGAGGAATGGCGGCTTCCAACGCGTGTCGCTGAAGCCCGAGAATCGTCGTGGCGGTCTGCTCACGATGGGCGCGGTGCTCGGCCTGACTTCCGACGGCACGCGCCATCGTCCCGTGCATCGCGGTGTGTGGCTTAGCGAGGTCGTGCTGGGCAAGCCACCACCACCACCGCCCGCGAACGTGCCCGCCATCGAGCCCCCGACGCCGCAAAGCCCCAAAGCCACGCTGCGCCAAAAGATCGAAGCGCACCGCAACGACGCCAACTGCGCCGCCTGCCACGCGAAGATCGACCCGCTCGGTCTCGCCTGGGATAACTACGATGCCGTTGGCCAATGGCGCACCCACGAGAAAGTGCCCGCAGGAGTCGGCAGCGACCCCGTCATCGATTCCTCCGGCCTGATGCCCGATGGCCGCGCCTTCAAAGACGCCACTGAGTTCAAGCGCCTACTGCTCGAAGACCGCGACAAGCTCGCCCGAGCCTTCATCGACCACCTCTGCACCTACGCCCTCCGCCGCGCCCTTGCCTTTGACGACCAGGATGACCTCAACGCCATCCAAGCCGAAGCGAAGAAAAGTAACTACCAAATCAAAGACATCGTCCGCGCCGTGGCTCTCTCCAACTTGATGAAAAAGCGCTAACAAGCCCATCACTCTACTGCTTCCACTACTCCATTCTATGAACATCCAAACCCAATCCTGGCTCCTCAATCGCCGCCACGCTCTCAAGGCACTCGGCAGTTTCATCTCACTGCCCATGCTTGAGTGCATGGTGCCGCTGCGGGCCTCAGAAAGCGCCACCGCAGCGCCGAAGCGCAGCGCGTTCATCTACCTCGCGAATGGCGTTCACTCGCTGAACTACCAGATCACCAAAGAAGGACGGGACTATGAGTTTTCGCGGTCGTTGAAGCCGCTGGAGAAGCATCGCGAAGTCATCACTCCGATCAGCGGGCTGCATCATCCGGGAGCGCTCAGCCATCATCACAATTGCATCTCCGTCTGGCTCACGGGTGGAAAGCTCGGCCCTTCCGACCGCAACACGATCTCCGTGGACCAAAAGATGGCCGAGGTCACCGCGCCGCACACGCGTTACCCGTCGATGGAAGTCGCCATCACGCAGGATTCTCTCGCGTGGACCGCCGATGGCGTGCGACTGCCCGCGATGCGTCGTTGCAGTGAGATTTTCGCCTCGCTCTTCGAGGAACCGAAAGGCGGGAAAATGGTCCAGCGCCGGGCCTTGCGCCGCAAAGGCAGCGTTCTCGATGCCAACCTGGCCGAGGTGCGTCAGCTCGAGAAAAAGATGGGCTCCGAGGACAAAGGCCGCATGGAGCAATACCTCACCTCCGTCCGCGAAGCCGAGATCCGCACACGGCGTGCCGATGCGTGGCTCGACACACCGTTGCCCTCCATCTCCGAGGCCGACCGCAACCGCACGAACCGCGACATCGCCGCCACGAAGGCGGGCGACTATTTCCGCTCCGTCTACGATCTCATGGTGCTCGCCTTTCAGACGGATGTGACCCGCGTGGCCACCTTCAGCCTCGGCGGCGAGGGCGATGCCATCTCCATTCCGGAAATCGGCATCACCGAGTCGCGCCATCAGCTCAGCCATCACGGCGGCGATGCTGGCTACATGGAAAAGCTCACCAACTACGACACCTTCGCGATCGAGCAGTTCGGCTACTTCCTCACCCGCCTCTCAGAAACCAAAGACCTCAGCGGCAAGCCTCTCCTCGGCTCCACCATGGCTCTCTTCGGCAGCGGCATGTCCTACGGTCACAGCCATGGCAACGCCAATCTCCCGCTCGTGCTCGCTGGCGGCTCCAACCTCGGCCTGAAGCACGGCACGCACCTCGACTTCAACAAATCGGCCAAAGACTTCCAAGGCTACACTTTCGGCCCCGACGGTGCCCTCACCACCGCCCACTACCAAGTCTGCAGCCGCCCCGTGAACTCCGACGCGCACATGAGCAATCTCCTCCTCCTCATGGCTCAGCGCATGGGCGTGGAGACCGACAAGTTTGGCGACAGCAACAAAGTCATCTCCGTGTGAAGTTCCTTGTTCTTGGTTCTTTGTCCCTCGTTTTTGGTTTGTGCCCTTCACACGCCGAGGACAATGCCTTCCGCCCCGAAGCAGGGAAGTTTCCGCCGTTGGAAAAAGCGCACGCCTACCGTGGTGAACTTGTCTTCGTTGATCACGCCAACCGCCGTGGCAGCATCCGCGTGGAGGGGATGGGCGTGTTTCGCATGAACGATCCGCATCCTTTCGCCATGCTGCCCTACGGCATGGTCCGGTATCACGGCGCACCGGCGGATCTGCGTGACATCCCACTCGGCACCGTGCTGCATGTCCGCGCCTTTTTGCCGCCGGACCCGAAGACCTCCGCCGTGCCGGTGCTGCCGATCAACAACAAGGACAAAGACGCGAACCATCGCCGTGGCATCGGCATCTTCCCCGCCGAGAATCATGTGGTCCTCCTCGAAGACGAACCCAGCCATTGCCAGCGCGAGGGCTTGATCTGGAAACTCAAGGAACTGGAGATCAAAAATCGTGAAGGCAGTCTCATTGCCAGTCGTGAGCCGAAAGAAGGCACCGGAGGCAAGACAAACGAGGAAACACTCGCCTTTGACGCCGCCACCCGCATCTGGCGTGGTCGCGAATGCCTGCGCATCGAGCACTTGATCGCCGAAGGCACCTGGCCCGCCGAAGGGAAAAAGGCTCTCGGCGGTCAGTCTGTTCACCTCGGCATCACCTGGAAGCCCACGCTTGGCGGTGTGTTCACCCGCTTCCACATCTCCGACATCTGGCTCGACGACGACGCGACGCAAAACGCCGCGCAGCAACAAACCGAGACGCACAAGGCATTCATCCGAGGCCGTTGGATGCCCGCAAGGATTGATGCCGTCGAGTATGGCAAGTTCGGCCGTGCCACCGTGACCGCTACGCTCTTCGGTGGCATGGACGCGTCGCTCTACGCAGAGTTCAGCAAAGACACCGCTGCGCTGATGAATGGCGTGGAGAACACCCTGAAGCACACCGAAGGCGGCACCGCAGGCCCCACGCAAATGGCTGCACGCGGCACCCTCCACGACGTCATCAAGACGCGCGGAGAAGTCCCTCTCGGCAGCAGCGGCATCCAGATTCGTTTCGAGACCGACCTCATCACCGAAGGCATGCGCCCCGCCCGCATCGTCAAAATCCGGCCCGCAAGCTGGCCCGATCTCCACCTTCCCCGCGAAGAATACATCGGCCAAGGCAGCATCGACGAACGCTTCCCAACTCCCGCCATCTTCCCGAAATACTGACCTACTTATGAAACCGTTCTTTGTCCTTCGTTCCTTGTTCTTCGTTCCTAAATCCTTGTTGGCTCTCGCGTGTTCATTCGTCATCCAGGCAAACGCCGCCAACGAACAACCAAGCACCAAGAACCAAGAACCAGGAACTGACATTTTTCGCCCCGAAGCCGGAAAGTTCCCGACTCTCGAAAAAGCGCATACCTACCGAGGCGAACTCATCTTTGTCGATCACGCGAACCGTCGTGGCAGCATCCGCGTGCAGGGTTCAGGCATGTTCTTCCGCAATGACCCGCATCCCTTCGCGATGCTGCCGTATGGCATCGTTCGTTATCACGGCGCACCCGCAGATCTCCGGGACATCCCGCTCGGCACCGTGATGCACGTCCGCGCTTTCTTGCCGCCCGACCCGAATACCTCCGCCGTGCCAGTGCTACCGGTGGATAGTGGGAAGCAGGACGCCAATCACAATCGGGGCGCAGGCATCTTCCCTGCCGAGAATCATGTGCTACTCCTCGAAGACGAACCCAGCCACTGCCAGCGGGAGGGTTTGACCTGGAAACTCAAAGAAGTGGAGATCAAAAGCAACGCAGGCATGATCATCGCCACCCGCGAACCAAAAAAAGGCGGCGACGCCAAGGCCACCGAAGAACCGATGACCTTCGATGCCGCCACTCGCATCTGGCGTGGTCGCGAATGCCTCAGCATCGAGGAACTCATCGCCGAAGGCGCATGGCCCGCAGAAGGAAAAAAAGCCCTCAACGGCCAGTCCGTCCTTCTCGGCATCACTTGGAAACCCACCGCCGATGGCATCTTCACCCGCTTTCACGTCTCCGACATCTGGCTCGACGACACAGCATCTCAACGCGCCGCCCACAACCAAACCGAAACACACAAAGCCTTCATCCGCAGCCGCTGGATGGCCGCGTGGATCGACAAGGTCGAATACGGCAAGTTTGGCCGCGCCACCATCACCGCCACCCTATTCGGCGGCATGGACCCATCGCTCTACGCCGACTTCACCAAAGGCAGCCCCGCCCTGATGAATCCCGTCGCCGACACCTTGAAGCACACCCACGGCGCTTACGGTCCCGCACACATGGCGTCGAAAGGCCCCATCCAAGATGTCATCAAACTCCCCGGTGAAGCCCCGCTCGGCAGCAGCGGCATCCAGATCCGCTTCGAGACCGATCTCATCATCGAAGGCATCCGCCCCACCCGCATCGTCCGTGTCCGTCCCGCGAGCTGGCCCCAAGCCCAAGTCCCCCGCGAAGAATACCTCAACGACAGCCTCGAAGAGCGTTTCCCAACCTCGGCCATCTTCCCGAAATACTGAGGACTATGACTGCCTCGCTGCGGCTTCGCGCAGCTTGTCCTTCTTGCTCTTGCGTCGGCCTTTGATGCCACCGGTGCTGGATGGTTGCGGTGCTTCATCTTGAGGCTCGAAGCCTGGGATGTGCTCGCGTGGGATGGTCAGATGATGGCGCTTCTCGATGAGGCAAAAATGCGCGTGAGCTGCTGCGGTGATGAAGCTCACGGCGATGCCGGCTTCCCCAGCGCGACCCGTGCGACCAATTCGGTGCGTGTAATCCACCGCCGAGCGCGGCAAGTCGTAGTTCACCACCACCGGCAGTTGCACGATGTCCAATCCGCGACCTGCGAGGTCCGTGGCGACGAGCACGTGGATTTGCGAGTCTTTAAAAGCCGCCAAAGCCTGGCTGCGCGCGCCTTGGCTCAGCTCGCCATGAAACGCCACGGCACTGATGCCGTTGCGCTGCAGTTTGTCCGCGACGTGCTCGGCGCTGTATTGCTTGGCCACAAAGACGAGCACACGCTTCCAGCCTTCCGTCTTGATCAAGTGCCGCAACAAAGGCGTGCGCTGATCTTCATCCACCTCGATGGCGCGTTGCACGATGACGGGCATCTCCGTGGGTGCCGTCTCGATCTCGATCCGTGTGGGCTCATGCAGAAGCTTCTGAGCCAAGGCCTGAATGGCGTCCGGGAACGTGGCGGAAAAGAGCAAGTTCTGCCGACGCTTTGGCAAAAGGGCGAGCACACGCGCCAGCTCATCCGCAAAACCCAGATCGAGCATTCGATCCGCCTCATCCAGCACCAACGCGGCCACATGCGAAAGATCCACTGCATTGTGATCCACGAGATCGAGCAAGCGCCCCGGCGTCGCGATCACAAAATCAGCTCCACCGCGCAGTGCCATCATTTGCGGATTGATCGAAACACCGCCAAACGCGCTCACGACTTTGATCCGCTCTGGCAGATGCACCGCGCAACGCAAGACCGTCTCTGTGACCTGCGCCACGAGTTCACGCGTGGGCACAAGAATCAGCGTATGAACTTTGCGCGGCTTCTCCAGCCGCGAAGACAGCCAGCACTGCAGCAGCGGCAGCACAAACGCCATCGTCTTGCCCGAGCCCGTCTGCGCTGTCGCCAGCACATCGCCACCCTTCAGCACCACCGGAATGGCAGCCGACTGCACCGGCGTTGGCGTGATGTATTGGTTAACGGCACTCAAAAGTGGAGCTGACAGACCGAGTGAGGTAAAGGGCATGCCTCCCTATAGGCTCGATCCGGTTGGCAGCAAGATGCCGCAGCCGAATGAATCACGCTGTCCCGCACTCGCGTGGCATGAATTGAGGCTTTTGATGCCGTATGAGAAACAATGCGCCATCTCTGCATCATCTTCGCCTGCTCCACGCCCGCCTTGGCGGTCGATTTCGTCCGCGAGGTGCGCCCCATCTTCGAAAAGCACTGCTATGAGTGCCACAGCGCGAAGAAGCAGAAGAACGACTACCGCCTCGACATTAAAGCCATCGCGTTGACGGGAGGCGAAGATCACGCGCCGAACATCATCGCGGGAAAAAGTGCGGACAGTCCGCTTTTTCGTTTCGCCAGCGGTGCGGATGAGAAAATCACGATGCCGCCGAAGACGAAGCTCAGTAGCGCGGAGATTGATGTGTTGAAGCGCTGGATCGATGAAGGTGCCGTGTGGCCAGAGGGTGTCGATGTCGCTAAAGTCGAAGACAGACTCGACTGGTGGAGCTTCAAGCCGCTCCAGGCACAAGCGGGCACATTAAGCATTGATAAGTTCATTCACTCGAAGCTCACGGAGAAAGGGTTGAAGCCAGCGCCACAAGCAAATGCGCGCACCTTGATCCGACGCCTCTACTTCGACCTCACTGGACTGCCGCCAACACCGGAGGAAATCACGAAATATACCGCGCTACCATATGAGAAGCTGGTGGACGACTTGCTTGCATCCCCACGCTACGGCGAGCGCTGGGCTCGCCACTGGCTGGACCTCGTTCACTACGGTGAAACACACGGCTACGACAAAGACAAGCCGCGCATGAATGCCTGGCCCTACCGCGACTACGTCATCCGCGCCTTCAACAACGACAAATCCTACACCCGCTTCATTGAAGAACAGATCGCCGGTGATGTGCTTTATCCCGGCACCACCGATGGCATCACCGCGCTCGGATTCATCTCGGCAGGTCCGTGGGATCTCATTGGGCACGCGGAAGTGCCGGAGACGAAGCTCGATGGCAAGATCGCTCGCCACCTTGACCGCGATGACATGGTGCAGAACACCATCGGCACCTTTTGCAGCCTCACCGTCCAGTGTGCGCAGTGCCACTATCACAAGTTCGATCCCATCTCGCAGGAGGACTACTACTCACTTCAGGCCGTCTTCGCGGGTATTGATCGCACAGACGTCGATTACTATCCCGACGACGCCTCGATGCAGAAGTTCGCCGCGCTTCAAAAGCAGAAAAAGCAGCTCACCGACGAGATCGCCGCGCTTGAAGAGCCTTTGAAGAAAAAAGCCGGTGAAGCCTATGCCGCTCTCAGCAAGCGCATCGACGGCGCGGCGGAGAAAGGCGCGAATCCGAACGCGAAGCCCGACTTCGGCTACCACAGTGCCATCTCGCCGACGCAGGACTCGGTTAAGTGGGTGCAGGTCGATCTGGGCAAGAGCGTGCAGGTCGAACGCATCGTGCTGAAGCCCTGCTACGACGACTTTGGCAAGATCGGTGGCGGTTTCGGCTTCCCGGTGCGATTCAAGATCGAAGTCAGCGATGATCCCACTTTTAAAACCGGCGTCACACTCGTGTGGCGGAAGCATGACGCCACTTTCATGAACGACTTCGCCAATCCGGGCCTCAAGCCCTTTGAAACCGGCACGGCGGGAGATGACGGCGTCACCGGCCGATTTGTGCGCGTCACTGCCGTGAAGCTCGCGCCGCGCATGAACGACTACATTTTAGCGCTGGCCGAGATGGAGGTCTATGATAGCAAAACCGGCCCCAATCTCGCCCTCGGTCGCCCCGTGACCTCACTCGACAGCATTGAGGCCGCGCCACGCTGGCGGAAAGCCAATCTCACCGACGGCATCGCTCCCGAAAGCCGCACCGAAGAAGACAAACAGAAGCTCATCCGCGAACGCGATGCCCTCATGCTCGCGCAGGCCGACGAAGCCACGAAGAAGAAGCTCCGCGATGCACGCAAGCAGCGCGATGTCTTGCCACAATTGCCTGCGCCACAGAAAATCTATGCCGGAGCCGTTCACTACGGCAGCGGTGCCTTCAAAGGCACGCACGGCATCCCGCGCACGATCAACGTCCTCAAACGCGGCGACATGAAACAGCCTGCCGAGGAAGTGAGCGCTGGTACGGTGACGGCTCTGAGCACATTGTTTCAAGTGCCATTCAAAGTGGCCGGAGATCACGAATCCGCCCGCCGCGCCGCTTTGGCCAAGTGGGTCACGGACAAGAACAACGCGCTCACCTGGCGCAGCATCGTGAACCGTGTGTGGCAACATCATTTCGGTCGTGGTTTGGTCGATACCGCGAATGACTTCGGCCGCATGGGCGGCAAACCAAGCCATCCCGAGTTGCTTGATTGGCTGGCCGTGACCTTCCGCGATGACTTCGGTGGCAGCTTGAAGAAACTGCACAAGCTCATCGTGATGTCAGAGGTCTATCGCCAAAAGTCCGACTCGTCCGACCTGTCAGACAAGTCCGACGCCGCGAACATGTGGCTCTCCCACCAAAATCGCCGCAAACTCGACGCCGAATCCATTCGCGACAGCATCCTCGCCGTGAGCGGCAAAATGGACTTTACCATGGGCGGCCCGAGCTTCCAGGACTTCATCATCGACAAGCCGCAGCACAGCCCGCACTACGAATACCATCTGCACGATCCCGAAGATCCGAAGAGCCACCGCCGCAGCATCTACCGCTTCATCGTGCGCAGCCAGCAGCAACCCTTCATGACGGTGATGGACTGCGCCGACCCGTCCATGCGCGTGGACAAACGCAACGAATCCCTCAGCCCGCTGCAAGCGCTCGCCATGATGAACAACGGCCTCACTGTCGCCATGGCGAAGCACTTTGCCGAACGCGTGAGCAAGGAAGCTCAAGGTCTCGAATCACAGACGAAGCGTGCTTTGGCCCTCGCTTTAGCCCGAGAGCCCAAAGCCGACGAACTCACGCCGCTCGTCGATTACGCGAGGCGTGAAGGGCTCGAAAACACCTGTCGTGTGATTTTGAATCTGAACGAGTTCAGCTTTGTGGATTGAAGCAGGATGAGTGGTTGCAAGTTTGGCGTCATGTGGACGCTTTAGAGCCATGACTTGGTCCCAAAACTATGATCCTCTCGGCAATCTGATCTTCTCGTCGCTCGTGGCGGCGTTGCCGGTGGTGGTGTTGCTGGGGCTGCTGGCGTTCTGGCATGTGAGGGCGCATTTCGCGGCGCTGGCGGGACTCGTGGCTGCGGCGCTGATCGCGGTGTTTGTGTATCACATGCCGGCGCAGCTCGCGGGCATGGCGGCAGTGAGCGGGGCCGTGTTTGGCCTGTTTCCCATCGGCTGGATCGTGCTGAACGCGATGTTCGTCTATAACCTGAGCGTGGAGACGAATCAGTTCGCTGTGCTGCAGCGGCAGATCGCGGGTGTCTCGGGGGATCGACGCATCCAGGCGCTGATGATCGCGTTTTGCTTCGGCGCTTTCATCGAAGGTGCAGCGGGCTTTGGTGCGCCGGTGGCGATCACGGGGGCGCTCATGATCGGGCTGGGCTTCAAACCGCTCGAAGCGGCGAAGCTGGCGCTCATCGGCAACACGGCGCCCGTGGCTTTCGGGTCACTCGGCATCCCGCTGACGACAATGGCGGACATCACCGGACTCGACCTCATGAAACTGAGCGCGATGGTTGGACGTCAGTTGCCCGTCTTCTCGTTGCTCGTGCCGTTCTGGTTGGTGGCGGCGCAGGTTGGCTGGCGCGGAATGCTGGCGGTCTGGCCCGCGTGTTTGGTCACCGGGGCGAGCTTTGCCGTGATGCAATTTTTGATGAGCAATTTCCACGGACCATGGCTGGTCGATATCGTCAGCGCGGTGGTGGCGATGGCTTCATTGGTGTTTTTCATGAAGGTTTGGAAGCCAAAGGAAGACGTAGCCTTGGTTCCGACATCGGAGCCTGCCACGGCTCAGGCTTGGAAAGCCTGGCTGCCGTGGGTGTTTCTGACCTTGTTCGTGTTTGTCTGGGGCATCCCGGCGGTGAAGACAGAGTTGAACGCGATTTTCAATCGCGAGATCGAGGTGCCGATGCTGCATAAGGCCGTCGAACGTGTGCCGCCCGTGGTCGTGCATGCGGAGATGGAGAAAGCGGTCTTCAAACTGAACCTGCTCAGCTCTGCCGGAACGTCGGCGATGCTTGCGGGGATGCTCGCGGGCCTTTGCCTCGGTGTGTCGCCGCTTCGGCTGCTCGGCATCTACGGGCGCACGATCTGGAAGCTGCGTGTCTCGCTGCTCACCATCTCGCTGATGCTCGCCATGGGCTACGTCACGCGCTACAGCGGCACGGACACGACGATGGGACTCATGATGGCTTCTACCGGCGTGCTGTTCCCCTTTTTCTCACCAATCATCGGCTGGCTTGGCGTGGCGCTCACGGGCAGCGACACGGCGTCGAACGTGCTCTTTGGCAATCTTCAGCAAGTCACCGCGAACCAACTGAATCTCTCACCGATTCACATGGCGGCTTCCAACAGCTCCGGCGGCGTGATGGGCAAGATGATCGACGCGCAAAGCATCGTCGTCGCCGCCGTGGCGACGGGCGGTCGCCCCGACAGCCCCGATGCTGGAACCGTGCTGCGCAGCGTCTTCTGGCACAGCGTGGCGCTGGCGCTGCTCATGGGCCTGCTGGTGATGGCTCAGGCGTATTGGCTGCCGTGGATGGTGGTGAAGTGAGCCGCGATTGCGTGACAAGGCGTGACTCGCAAGCCGCGTATGGATAATAGATACTCCACAATGCTCACCCGCCGCCAGCTTCTTCAGACCACCGGACAAGGGTTCGGCTCGCTAGCGTTCGCTTCGCTGCAAGCGGGCGAGACAGCACATCGTTCACAAGTCTTCGCGCCGAAGGCAAAGCGGGTGATCCAGCTCTTCATGGGCGGTGCGGCGTCGCACGTTGACTTGTTTGATTTCAAGCCGGCGCTGATCAAGCACCATGGCGAGGAGTCGGACTTTGGTGAGAAGGTGGAGGCGTTTCAAAATGGGCTCGGGCCATGGAAGAAGCCGGTGTGGGAGTTCAAGCCGTATGGTCAGAGCGGCAGGATGCTGAGTGAGGCCGTCGCACCGCTCGGCGCGTGTGCGGATGACATGGCCTTCGTGCATAACATGGTCGGCAAGACCGGTGTGCATTCGCAGGGCACACTGCTCCAGGCCACGGGCTTCAATCTGCCAGGCTTTCCGGGCATGGGCTGCTGGGTGAGTTATGCGCTTGGCTCGTTGAGCGACAACCTGCCCACTTTCGTCGTACTGCCGGATCATCGCGGCTTTGCCTCCAACGGGCCGAAGAACTGGGACAGCGCTTTTTTGCCGTCGCAGCATGCGGGGACGATCATTTATCCCGGTGCCGAAACGCCCATCGCCGATCTGTTTCCTCACAAATCAGGCCGCTACATCAGCGCAAAATCGGATCGCGAGGGTTTTGCGCTGCTGGAGCAGTTGAATCGCCAGCACATGCAGCAGCGCGAAGAAGACTCGCGGCTCGACTCGCGCATCAAGAGCTATGAACTCGCGGCGAAGATGCAACTCGCTGCGCCAGAGGCTTTGGACATCAGCCATGAGAGTGATGCGATGAAGGCGATGTATGGGATTCAAGAGCATCGCAAAGTGTGGCCCACCGAGATCAATGCCGAGGAAGAGGCCGACTACATGGGCCGCAAGTGCCTCGCCGCGCGTCGTCTGCTGGAACGCGGCGTGCGCTTTGTGCAAATCTGGAGCGGCAATGACAACGGCTTCCCACGTCGGAACTGGGACAGCCACGAAGACGTCGAGCGCGACCACGGTCCGCTCGCCTGGGGCATGGCGAAGGCCGTTTCGGCGCTGATTCTCGATTTGAAGCAACGCGGACTGCTTGATGACACGATCATCCTCTGGACCACCGAGTTCGGCCGCATGCCATCAACGCAAGGTGGCAAAGGCCGCGACCACAACCCCTACGTCTTCACGAACTGGCTCTGCGGCGGCGGCATCAAGGGCGGC
This sequence comes from Prosthecobacter sp., assembly GCA_044361885.1. GTDB lineage: Bacteria > Verrucomicrobiota > Verrucomicrobiia > Verrucomicrobiales > Verrucomicrobiaceae > Prosthecobacter. The sequence goes on from JBIKIA010000002.1 coordinate 12,745, forward strand.
GTGGTGGCCGGTGAGAGCGACCAGTGGGGCTACAAGCCGCTCAATCGCGCCAATCCGACGACCTGCTACGACATTCACGCCACGATGATGTACCTGCTCGGCATTGATCACGAAAAGCTCACGGTCCGCCACAACGGCCTCGACCGCCGACTCACGGATGTGCATGGCCATGTGATCCGCGATTTGGTCGCGTGATGGTCGTGTTGCAGTGTTGGACTCACGGGCTGAAGCCCATGAGTACCTTAGTTGGACCAATCCAGCACGACCTTGCCGCAGTTGCCGCTTTCCATGGCGGCGAAGCCCTGCTCGAAGTCGGTGTAATGGAAGCGGTGGGTGATGACGGGTTTGATGCTCACACCGCTTTCGAGCATGACGCTCATCTGATACCAGGTCTCATACATCTCTCGGCCGTAGATGCCGTGGATGGTGAGCATGTTGAAGATGACCTTGTTCCAGTCGATGGCGATCGGCTCGCTGGGGATGCCGAGCATGGCGATCTTGCCGCCGTGGCACATGTTGTCGATCATCTCTCTGAAGGCAGCAGCATTGCCGCTCATCTCGAGGCCGACATCGAAGCCTTCCTTCATGCCGAGCTGCTTTTGTACATCGGCGATGCTGCCGGTTTTGACGTTGAGGGCAACCGTCGCGCCCATTTTGAGCGCGAGATCGAGGCGATACTCATTCACATCGGTGATGACTACATGACGAGCTCCCGCATGCTTCACCACAGGAATCGCCATGATACCAATCGGACCTGCGCCGGTGATGAGAACATCCTCGCCCATGCATTCAAAGGCCAGCGCGGTGTGAACGGCGTTGCCGAAGGGATCGAAGATGCTCGCGACTTCTTCGTCCACGCCTTCGCGATGATGCCAGACGTTCGTCATCGGCACGCTGATGTATTCGGCGAAGGCGCCCGTACGGTTCACGCCAATGCCGACGGTGTCTTTGCAAAGGTGGCGGCGTCCGGCGAGGCAGTTGCGACAGCGACCACAGACAACGTGGCCCTCAGCGCTGACGATCTCGCCAGGGTGGAAGTCGTTCACGTTGCTGCCGACGGAGACGACTTCGCCCACAAACTCATGCCCGACGACCATCGGCACGGGTATGGTCTTCTGCGCCCAGGCGTCCCATTTATAAATGTGCAGGTCGGTGCCACAGATGCCGGTTTTGCGGACCTTGATGAGGACATCATTGATGCCGACCTGCGGCTCCGGGACATCCTGGAGCCAGAGTCCGCGCTCTGCTTTGGCTTTGACGAGTGCTTTCATGGTGTGGCGGTATACTGGACGCGTGTCCCTTAAAGTGGCAATCACAAATTTCTAATTTACAAGAAGACCTTCCGTTATATCGCCTGTCCATGCCTTCCAAAACGAAACCAGTCCTCCCAGAACCCAGCCCCGAGGCCATCAATGAAAATCTCGGCAAACGGGTGAAGAAGCTGCGTGGAGATCGCGGCTGGTCGCTCGAAGAACTGGCGAACGTGAGCGGCGTGAGTCGCTCGATGCTGAGCGAGATCGAGCGTGAAAAGGCAAACCCGACGCTGACCGTGACCTTCCGCATCGCTCGTGCCTTTGGGCTGACTTTGCAGGAGCTCATCGAAAGTGCGGAGGCCACGGCGTCGAAGATTCAGGTCATCCGTGCCAGTGATCGAGCGCAGGTCTATCGCAGCGACAAGCACCACGAAATCCGCACGCTCTCGCCGCTGAATTTAGAGAAGGACGTAGAGTTCTACGAAGTCAGCCTGCAACCAGGTGGTGCTCTGCGGAGTCAGCCGCACTTCGAAGGCACGCGCGAGTTCCTCACTGTTGAAGAAGGCATTGTGCGCATCGAGTCCGGCACCGATGTCGAAGACCTCACCAAAGGCGACTCCGGCACCTACCGCGCGGATGTGCCGCACGCGATCGTGAACACCGGCAAAAGCGAGTCGCTCGTCTTCCTCGTCGTCATTTACCGCTGAGCTTTTTTCCAAACCAACCATGAAACCACTGCTGATTCTTCTTTGTCTCACTTCCGCGCTTCACGCGCAGATGCCCGCCGAACTCGTGAATGCCGAGCGCGGGAAAATCCTCCAAGGTGTAAAGACCGTTCCAAAGACCGGCGCACCCGGTCCAGTTGGCATCTGGGGCACCATGGCTTTCCCTATTCTGTCAGCCCCTGACAAAGATGGCGTCGAGATCGCCGTGGGAGCTGCGGCGGGCTACGCGAAAGGGCGCATCATCGTCTTTGGCCACAATAGCTATCTTGATGGAAGCGCGGGCGGCGATCATGCGAGGCTCATCGAGAACTGCGTGAAATGGGCAGGTGCGAAGGACAAGCCACGCGTGGGTTTGAAGGGGGTGAAGTCTGCCACTTTTGAAGCGAGCGGCTTCCGTGCGGAGACCTTTGATGCGGTGGACGCGAAGAGCCTGAACGACTTCGATGTCGTGGTGATCAACATTCAGGGCGTGACCAGTCCTGAGGAAGGCGCGGCGATCTCGGACTTCATCAAGAAAGGCGGTGGCGTCATCGCAGGCATGACGGGCTGGGCTTTCGGCCAGACGAGCGGCGGCAAGGAACTGGCGCTCGCCCATGGCGTGAATCAGGCGCTCATGCCAGCGGGCGTGGCGATCACGGACATGAGTGCTTTTGACAATCTGCGCAGCTTCGAGGCGCGCGAGGATCTGCCGCCGATGATGAATGCCGCCACGGCCATCACCGCGATCAAGAAGCAGCGCGAAGGCGGCCCCGCGCTTGATCCCGTCGCGATCAAACAAGGTACCAATGCCATCCAGATCGCCCTTGCCGCGCAGCCACCGGACCGCAGCAGTCTGCGCGATGCCGTGACGGCTGCTCTCGGCAATGCGGGAGAATCCGCCGGGCCGCTGCCGACACCGGAGACGCCTTTGACCACCGCCAAGGACAACTCCGCGAGGCTCCGTCTCGGCATGGAGACACGCGTGCTGCGTCTCGCTGGTGGTGACACAACGGCTGCGCATCCGGCGCATGTCTTTTTCCCCGGCAAAGCAGAGGCCGATGCACCGCGTATCACCCGCGAGGTAAGCGTGAATCCAACCATCCCCGGCTGGACGAGCACGGGCCTTTACGCTGCGGCTGGCGAGACGATCAGCGTCACCGTTCCGGCCGCCATCGCCGAACAAGGCTATGCCGTGCGCATCGGCTGCCACAGCGACACGCTTTATCATCTCGACTCCTGGCAGCGCGCGCCGGACATCACGAAGTCCGCCACTATCGCCACTGCTGAAACCAAAACCGCGAGTGCCTTCGGCGGGCTGGTGTATATCGAGGTTCCAGGTCGTGCGAAGGAGACCACCGCTTTCACCGCCGCGATCAAAGGTGCCATCCCTGCTCCGCTCTTCGTGCTCGGTCAAACCACTGACGAACAGTGGAACAGCGAGATCAAAAAGCAGCCCGGTCATTGGGCCGAACTCGCCTGTGCCAACCTCATCATCACCTGCCCGACGGAAGTCGCGCGCACGATCAATAACCCTACCGAGCTGATGACCTTCTGGCAAAAAGTGGTCGAGGCGCAGGATGACGTGAGCAATCAGGCCTCCGAGCGCAAACGCCCTGAACGCATCGTCTCGGACATCCAGATCAGCGCCGGTTACATGCACAGCGGTTACCCCATTATGATCCCCACGAGTGCAGCGCCGGAGATGGTCACCTTTGGCCGGCTTAAATTCCCCGGCTGGGGCTTTTATCACGAGATCGGGCACAACCACCAGCGCGGTACCTTCACCTTCGATGGAACAGGCGAAGTCACGAACAACGTCATCGGCATGTACTGCTACCACGAGGTGCTAAAGAAAGACTGGCTCATCGGCCATCCGGCGATCACCCCCGAAGCACGAAAGCAAAATATCGATCAAATCAAGCGCGCCTCCGACAAGTGGCAGACATGGAAGAGCGACCCTTTCCTCGCGCTCACCACCTACATCCAGATCATGCAGGAATTCGGCTGGGAGAGCTGGCGGAAGTATCTGCACAGCTTCGCCGACACCAGCTACGGCCCCGCGCCGAAAGACGATGCCGACGCGCGCGATCAATTCCTCATCCGCTACTCGAAGATCGTGAACAAAAACCTCAGCCCTTTCTTCGACTTCTGGGGCATCCCCGTCAGCGCATCGGCGAAAGAGCAGGTGAGCAAGCTGGAGACCTGGATGCCGAAGGGTGTCTGATCACTTCGCCAGCGAAGCGCACACGATCTCTTCGTCGTTGCGCATGAAGACGCATTGGTTCGCGAACGCTGGATGCGACCACACCACCGAACGACGAGGGTCGGTGGTGGTTGGCTTGAGGAGATTGGTCCGGCTGATCTCCTCGTAGCCTTTCGGAGTGAGCTTCGCGATGATGAGATCGCCTTGTTCATTGGCGAGGAAGAAGCGGTCAGCGTGTTTGATGATGAAGGCATTAGCCCAGCGCACAGGTTTGTCTCCCGTGGTGGCGGCAAAGGTTTCCCAGACACGTTCACCCGTGTGGAGCTTCAGACAGCGAAGTTGGCCGTAGCTGCACACGCCGTAGATGTGGCCGTCTTCGATGAAGGGCGTACTCATGAGGCTGTGCAGCGTGTCGGTGTTCTTTTCGCTGAAGCTTTTGCCTTCCCAATGCAGCGTGGCTTCCGGTTTCGTGGCGTCGAGTTTGAAGCACTTCGAGCTGGTGTAAAACGAGCTGAGCAACAGCAGATCACCCGCGAGTCGCGGTGTGGCGACACTGAGTCCCGCGCGAATCTCCCAGGGATGCGACCAGAAGACTTTGCCAGTGGCGGGATCGAGCGAGTTCACGGACTGCGGATGCCAGAGGATGAGTTGCTTCGTGCCGCCCGCCTCGATCATCGTCGGTGGTGCATAACCGGGCTCGCGGGCATCGAGCGAGCGCCAGAGTTCTTTGCCAGTGTCTTTATCAAAGGCCACCGCCACGCTGCGAGGACCGCCGCAGAGACAGATGAGGCGATTGCCATCGAGCAAGGGATGACCTGAGAATCCCCACATGGGCGTTTTTGCATCGAACTCGGCTTTGAAATCATGCGACCACAGTACCTTGCCATTCGCGGCATCAAGACAGAGGAGATTTCCTTCCGCGCCGAGTGTCCATACCTTGCCCTCACTCACCACGGGTGTGCAGCGCGGGCCGGTGGAGTAGCTCATCGTGTAGGTGCAGTCGTAGCGATGCTCCCAGGTCTGCTCTCCTGTGGCAGCATCGAGACATAGCACGCGCTCCGTGCCAGGAATGATGCCGCGTGAGAAGGCATTGCCGGGTGCAGCACTCTTCTGCGCCACCTGACGATCCATGAGATAGACTTTGCCATTCGCGATGGCAGGTCCGGTGTAGCCGCCGCCGATCTTCGTGCGCCAGAGAACCTTGGGGCCGCCTGCTGGAAAGGCATCGACGATACCCGTCTCGCGCCATACACCATCACGCTGCGGGCCGAGCCACTGTGGCCAATCGTCGGCATGAAGAGCGGCGGAGACGAGGAGGAAGAGCAGCGTGCGCATGAGGCAAACAAACTCGCTCAGGCGGGTCATGTTGCGGGCAATTTAAGCCTCGCCTTGCAAACCCAGTCTCACCGTCACGACCGCACCGCCTTCCGGGTGATTGCGCAGACTTATCTCGCCACCATGTGCAGTGATGATCTCCTGGACCACGTTCAGGCCCACGCCCATACCGCCTTCTTTTTCGGAAAAGAAAAGCTCGGCGCCATGAGCCTGTGCTTTCTCCGTGAAGCCAGCGCCATGATCCCGAAAGCTAATCTCCACCTGCTGATTCTGGCACTGCTGCGTGATCTCCAGCTCACCTCCGCGCGGCAAGGCTTGGATGCCATTGAGCATGATGTTTCGAAACACCTGCTGCAAGCGTGCGCGGTCTCCCTGCATGGGCATTCGCGGGAGCTCTGAATACCTGATCAGCACCCCTGCATGATCCGCCTGTGCTTTTAGCGTCTTCACGGTCTCCGTTAGCACTTCGATGACATCCAGTTCATGCATCTTCGGCGGCACGGGGCGCGTGAGGTAGAGCCACTGGTTCACCAGCCCCTCGATCACCCGCGCCTCATTCTGCACATGCTGGATCGACTGTGCCGACTCGGCATCCATAGCCTCTACATCCACGAGCTGCGCATGGAGCTGAATGGACGCCAGAGGGTTCTTGATCTCATGCGCCAGCCCCGTGGCCACACGACCGAGCAGCGCCATGCGCTCGGATTGCTCGCGCCTCTGACGTTCATCGAGCAGATCATCACGCGCCCGTGCCAGAGCCCTCGCCAGTTCGCCGATCTCATCGTTACGCTCAGCTTCTGCGGGGGCGTGATCTTTGGAGGCAAAGAAGCCTCCAAGTCCGCGTGTGAGCTGCTGCACCGGCCGTACCACTTGCCGTGCGATCACCCAGCCCAGTGCGGCGGACAGCAGCCAGAAGGCGAGCAGAGCATTCCGCGTCGCGGGATGCCAGAGGCTCAGCGTCACCTCCGGCGTCCTGCGGATGAAGATCATGTCATGCCGTGCATCCAGCTTCAGCACGAGTGCCTGCCATTGGCCTGATAACTCATACACTATTCCCATGGGCAGTGTTTTCAATGGAACGGATTCAGTCTCGGTGAGGGCTGGCTCCAGCAGGCCTTTTTCATCACGGAAGTGAATCTGCATTCGCAGAAGCTTGCCGAGATCGTCAGCCAGCTTTGCACTGCGCGGCAGGTTCATGCGCTGAACAAAATCCGCGTCTGCCTGAGCCAGCGCCAAGAATACGCGCCCATGCTCAGCCTGCTGCTGATGTCGCAGCCAGGCTAGCAGCAGCAACGAACCCGCCACCACAAATGCAGCAAAGGTCACGACGAATCGCGTGGCGAGGCTGCGGGGCTGTGGCATGAAGACATCCATGACGCTTCATCCACCTTTTGCGCCGCTGCGCAAGGTCCAGGAATGAGTTCGATTCGGACTCAGGTCTTCTTTCCGATAAAAGTCAGGTAGCGCCAGAGGTCGCCGTAGCCGTGCTTTACCTCGCAGACCAGGGGCTGGAAGTGCTGGCGGAGTTCATTGAGCACCTGGCCTTCCATGCGGACGTGATTCACGCCCATCCAGCGGCGGAACCAGGCCCAGCGGCTCTGATGAAAATCCACGACAGCCAGGAGACCGCGTTCACTGAGATCCTCACGGCAGATTCGAAGAACCTCGTCGTAGCCAGGGTTGATCATTGAGAGTGAATAGCTCAGGACGATGAGATCAAACTTCTGATTCATGGCCACTGGCGCATCGTAGCGACGATGCAGCAGGCCGACGCGGGTGCCGTAGCTTTTCACTTTGGCGCGTGCGCGGTCCAGCATGTCGCGGGAGAGATCGAGCCCCATGATCTGAGCTTTCGGAAAGCGTTCAGCCAGCTCCACCAAATTCTTTCCCGTTCCACATCCGATCTCGAGGATTCTCTGTGGCATGGCGATCTGCTGCGTCGCGCTGCGGATGAGTTTGCTGCGGCCAAAAAGAAAGGCCCAGCGGGTGAGATCGTAGATGCCAGCGTGCCAGCGATAGTAGCTGGCGAGCGAATCATTGTTCGTCGGCTCAGCAGTGGGAAGTGCGGTGGACATCGTGCTCATGCGGTGACTTGGGCAAGGAGTGTGCAGCCGTAAGTGCCCACGCGATCCTCCGCGTGAGTGCGCGCGGCGAGAGCAGAATCGAGCTGGAGACGCTGACGGGCGAACTCGGGGATGAAGTCGATCACGGGGCTAGCCGAGCGCATGAGGATGGTGGTGCCCGGTGTGCTGTTTTCCAAAATGAGCCGCCACTCTTCAGCGAGCGCCTGAGGTTTGTGTGCGGCGAGCCAGTCCTGATGATCCAGCAGCACATAGTGGCTGTAGGGACCTGGATTCTCGCGGAGGAAATTCGCCACCGTGGTGCTGTGCGTGGTGACGCGGCTCACACGCTCGCGCAGCGTGGTTTGATGCTCTTCTCGGAGGTAGTTCGGGCAGCACTCGCGGGTGTAGTGACCGGTGAGATAGACACGCCAGAAGTAGTTTTCCCAAAATGGGATCTCGGTGAGCACATGCTCCATCTTGGAACGGATGTAGCCGGTGAGCCCGCCTTCGAATTGGGTCTCAATGAGCCGCACCTGGGCACGCGGCACACCAAGCATGGTCATGGCCATGGGTTGACGCAACAGCCAAGTCACGAGGCCGCTCCAGAGCACAGGTTTGATGTGCGCGTAAAGTCGCTTCTGCTCCTCGAGGCTCGTGACCTGCAGGAGCGCATCCACATAATCGCGCACCTTGCTGCTGCCAAAGAAGGTGTGTAGCGCGATCCACGCCATCTGGCCCGCCGTACCACGGTAGTAGAAAGAAGGGTTGAGCGGTGAGCTGCGGAAGTAGTAGCTCTTCGACTTCCAGTAACGATTGGCGAAAGGATGCAGACCGCCACGCAGCGACTCCAGCAAGCCTTTGAAATCAGGATGACTGCCCTGGCCGAAGAGCTGGAAGAGTTCCTCAAACTCACCACGCTGAATCATCGCGATCTTGAGCTGGAGCAGCGCATTCTGGCGTGGATTCATGTCCACCGCATGGATCTCCGCAGGGCCGTCGAGCAGGTAGTCGAGTGTATTGCAGCCAGCGCTGGTGATCATCACCAAGCGGCTGTCGGCACGTAGATTCAGCATTTCACGATCCAACCTCGGGTCCTCCCAGCAGGTATTATAGACGAGGTTTCCGCCATGGACCTGGCTGAAGATCGCATCCTGGGCGCGGTGACTGATCGAGGGAGATTTGGGCTTCGTGCTCGTGGGCATGTGAGGACACCAAGCTTCGATTTGTCACAAGCGCAGGCAGCTTTGTGCAACGAAACCGTTAGACCCAAGACTTACTTGAAGACCACATCCACCCCCATAGCGCTCTTCGAAGCGAAACCTGGGATGAGCGTGGGTTTGCGGGCGGCGATGAGGCGATAGATCAGAGACAGGCCGTTCAGGATGATCATTCGATCCACCACGCGATAGCCACGCTGCCGACGCATGAGGAACTGCACGGCCCAGGCGAGGTAGCGCGGGTTCAGCAGCAGCGGCTTGAAGTCAGTCTTGATGCGATAACGAGCCCGCAGGCCGCGCTTGGCATATTTTGTTTTGTAGGCGGCTTTGGCTGCGAGCAGGCGTGACTCGATGTCGGGCGCATCTTCGGCGAAGTAGTATTCACGGGCCAGAGCCAGCAGGCGGAAGGTATCCCGCATGTACTCGATGTCCGCCACGGGGACTCCGGCACGTTCGGCGAGCGGGATCATGCGGTCGAGATTGTCGAGACAGCGACGAGCGCTACGCAAAGCGGCATCTGCATCGCGAACGAAGTACCGGAGCAAGCGGCGGAGGCTGTGCGAAACGAAGATGTTTCCCCAATAGACCTGGAGCATCGGCGGGATGCGCACACGGCGGAAGAAGAGCTTCTGGCGTGCATATTCCTCGATGTAGAGCAGCTCGCGAATGCACTCGTCGGCCAGACGAAGTAGCTCCAGCAAAGCATCGGCATCGCCAAGCCGACGCTCTTTGGCAAAGTCACGCATCGCGTCTTCGACGAGCGCACCATGCTTCATGATGCGGATGGTGACGAAGGTGTTCAGATCTGTCCACACCGCTTCTGCGTCGAGGAAGGCGAGTCGGCGAAACGGCACCCAGCCTCCAGTTTGGCACCAGACCATGCAGCCGATCACGTTCTCCGCCTGCCGCAGCTCGCGGGCGTACTCCTCGTAAAGCCAGCCGACGGGGCTCGGATACTCGCCGCAGCCTTCGTATTCACGCCGTGTTTGCAGTTCCACGATCTTGGGTAGCGGTGTGCGGAAGAAGTTCCGATTCAGCGGCAAGTAGCGGAAGAAATCACTCTCACCATACTTCATCGAGACAACGAGCGCTGAGCTTGTGATGCCTTCAAACACACGTGCAAAGGTATCGCGATGCCACATGAGATCGCCGATGGGATACGCGCCGACCGTCCAGGTGCGGAAAATCATGCGGCGGCCATGCTTTTCAAACACGGGCAGCAGAGCGAGCAGGAACTCGCGCGCGTCCGCAGGCGTCTTGATGACGAGCTGACTGTGGAAGTCGTCCTTCACATCTTTGCCGTCGGATTCACCGATGCGGACGATGACGCCCGCCACCTCGGGGAAGTCGATGAAGAAGCGGTCTAGCACCTCGGCGAGATAGGTATTCGGCGTCTTATGCGCGATGCGCAGGCTCTTTAGCAACCAGGGTGTGGCGGAGAAGACATCCATCGTGACGTGGATGGCGAGACCTGCGTTTTTGAGCACGGCAAAGCAGCGCTGCATCTCCGTGCGATACCGCTGGATGCGATGCCGCTCCTCAGGCTCGATCAAGTCGTGCAGAGCGAGGTGGGCGACATCGTCGATGGACGCGGCATTGAAGCCCCAGCTCGATGCCTGCCTGCCGAGCACATTCAGATCACGACACACCTGCTCCCACCATGCCGCGCCCTGACGCCCCGCATGATCCCAGGGAATCTTCGACCAGTTGATGACACGCCTCTCGTAGCCGCGAAAGAACGGCCCGATGGTGTCGATGAGGTGAAGTTCAGTCACGGGCGGCTGCGATGCGGCATCCTGTCCGCGACGCAAAAGGCCAAGCGTGACGAAAGCGTCACGTGCGGATCTGTTTCACTTGTCTCCAAGGAAGGCCAAACAAGAATGCATGGTCTTCCAAGACATCGTTAGCCGAGCGAGTCGTGATCATGTCGCGCAGACGACGGGCTGAAGAGAGCACCGGTGGCATCGATCATGCGTAGATCGCTGGGCGGGAAATTGTTGGCGCTGGCGACGAAGAGGGAATCGTCTTCGACGCTGGCGGGGGAGGCGGCTAGCACGAGGGAAATGCCTCCAGCCTTCTCGTTCACGGTGAATGAGTTTGGCGAAGTCGTGTTGGCATTGAAGCCATGCGTGCAGACTCGCGCACGAGAGACATATGGTGTCGCGATTGCTATTTTCGGTGGCAGTTCGGCAGCAGGCCCATCACAACGGCATCGCCCAAAGTCCCTTTATTTTTTGCTTGAACCCTCACACAAAAGCCCGGCCATTTGAGGGCCGGGCTTTATGGTAGAAAGGTCTTGGGTACCCGCACCGCCCTTATGGCACCACGACCTTGGCATTGGCCTGAATGCCGCCGCTAAAGGTCAGCAACAGGGTGATCTGGCCGTCTTCAAGGAACGCCCGGCGGCCCAGGGCCCCACCCGTAGGCAGGCCGCTGAGTAGGGCGGTGATCGCTGTCACGGTGCGGTTCGTTCCACCCACGTTGATCACATCGCCTTCACGCACGGCGAGCTTCACTTCGCCAGCCTCGTTCACCACCCATAGGCCGGTGTCGTTCGCGGTGGTCACTCCGCCGGTTCCAGTTTTCATCGTGGCCTCGAAAATGGGCTGCGCAGTTCCGGGCAGCGCGATCTGGGTCAGCCTCAAGAAGGTGCTGCCGCTGACTCCGGGTGCTTCGCTGCCTTCCCGCGCCACAAGCATTAGTCCGCTGGTGGCGTGCTGCGCCCACAGGCCCTTGTCATTCACGTTGGTGACGACTCCGCTGCCTCGCACTTCACCTTTGACGAGGAACTCGTAGTCACCGCCGCCGAGCACGAGGTCGCTGAAGTCACTGAACACGACTCCCGCCGTGATGCCTGGGGCAGCGTTGCTTTCACGCAGTTGCATCGTCAATACTCCGGGCGCGGTATCCACGAAGACGCCGACGTTGTTCGTGCTGCTGACTCCCGCCAGTGTGTTCGTGACCATCTGGCTGATGAAGCCGTAGTAGTTGCCCGTGTTGTCAAAGCCGGGACTGCGGAAGCTGCTCCACTTCGCCAGCGGGATCACGCCAGGAGCGGCATAAGTGTCCGCGAGTTGCTGGCTGGCTCCGTAGGTGAGGCCGAAGCCGGTGTCGCTCGTGCCGTCAAAACTACCCACGACCACCGCCTGGGTGTTGTCGGTGAAGATCACGGAGAAGGTGACGAGCGACTCACCCGAGGGGGCCACGCTGATCTCTTTGCCATGGCCGGAGGAGGCGTTACCGGTCTCCAGGATGCTGAAGCTCTTAACGGTTTTCATGACTCCGTTGGTGCTGAGGGTCTGGCCAGTGCGCACCAGCGGGCGCAGGCCGGTGCTGGCATCCCAGCCGAAGAGGACGACGCGGTTGTCCACCAAAGTACCGAGGAAGATGACGAGATCACCGCCGATGGCGAAGTTGCCGATGGTCTTGAGGTTGCTGCCCAGCGTGGTGCTCATGCCGATCTGGGCCGCGAGCTTAAGCACGCCGTCGCTGGCATTGCTAAACAGGCATCGGTTGTTAACGCCCTTGGTGATGCCCGGGCCGCGCACCTCACCGGTGAAGGCGATGTGACCCGCTTCATTGATGACGGGGGGATTGAAGATGCTGTAGGTGACGCCGACAGCCATGCCGACAGCCGTTTGGGTGTCGGTGGCGATGAGAGTCAACGGCTGGCCGGACATCATGCCGGTGTGAATGCTGGCATTGGCGTGGCGGATTTGCACGGCGGAGGCGAGCACACCGCTGGAGTTGATCGCCGGAGAGCCGATGAGCTTGGAAAGCGTGGAGCCGGCCGGACCGCCGAGCACGGCGGAGCCTGTGGAACCTTGGACGGCGATGTTTTCACCCAGATTGACCACTGGTGCGCTGCCTGCAGCAACGACGGTGCCGGTAACGGGGAAATCAAAGGCGGACTCATCCAGATCATCATTGTTGATGACCACATTGCCGGTGTAGGTGGCCGGAGTGGCGCTGTCGAGAGAGACCTGGAAGCCGTAGGAGGTGCCGGCGGCCAATGTCGCTGCGGCACCCGTGGTGGCATAGCCGGAGGGCACCGTGATGCTGGAGATCTTCAGGTCCACAGCACTGGTGTTGCGAACGAGGAAGCTGCGCACACTGGCGGTATTCGGGGCGGTGCTGCCGAAGTCCACGGCGGTGACCTGTCCATCGCTCAACTCGGTAGCCAAGCTGTGGCTGCCGTTGTGCACGGCGATCTCAGGCGGGGCATAGGTGTAGAGCGTGTTCGCCGGATTCGTGCCATTCGGGTTGGTGACCAGCACGCTCACCGCTCCCGCCAAATGGGCTGGGGTGGTGGTGGTGATCTGGGTGGCGCTGTCCACGGTGAAGCTGGTGGCATTCGTGCCGCCGAAGGTGACGGTCGTGGCATCGGTGAAGTTCGTGCCAGTGATCGTCACGCTAGTGCCGCCGGAAATGCTGCCGATGGCGGGGGTGACATTTGTGACCCTGGGATCGTTGAGCACATTGTCCGAACGGAAGGCGAGCTGCTGGATGCGCGTGTCCTGGGCCACGGGTGTTTCAGCCACTTTGTAAGCCGTGACGAGGGATGGGTGACGGGCGACGAGGAAGTCGGAGAAGGCTTTTTGTTCGCCGAGGACATTCGCGGGGACGTTGATGGCGGCGGTGAAGTCGAGCGCTTCGCTGATGGGAGCTGAGAGGGAGCCGTCGTTGAGGAGATAGCGGAAGTTATCGGCATTGGCCTTGATCGGATAGCCGTCGCCGCCATTGGCGGTGAAGTTGATCGACACGCACTGGATCGTGGCGGGCGCACCGGGCAATACCGCGCCGTTTTCGACGATGCGGGCGGTGATTTGACCGGCTTCGTTCACCATCGCTGCGGAGCGGACTTTTTGCCCAGTAGGAAGCGCGGAGTTATACGAGAAGCGGATGTTGCCGACCTGCGGGTAGCCGCCGCTTTGCACAGTGGGGCCACCGCTGAGGCCTGCGGCGAAGTTCAGGATGGCAAGCAGGCCGGTGGGCGTGGTGTCGAAGACCATGAGCTTATTGTCGAAGCGCAGAGCGTTTTCGATGTCGAGCTGCGAGATGCCTTTGGCGGGCTTGCCGGTGATCGGATTGGCCAGCGGGGCGACTTTCGTGCCATCAGGTAGGACGGAGCCGAGTGAGGCACGGATGCCGCCGCCATTCTTCAGCGAGAAGACAGCATCAGTTGCACCGAGGCCGAGTGCGGTGCGTGCTTTCCAGGCGTTGGCGTCGGCAGTGATGTTGCCCTGATTGACTTCCTGGGTGCGGCCAAAGACACGATCGCCTTCGAGATAGACATCGGTGTAGCCAAACACGCTGCTGTCCTTCGCCACCACGATGTTGTTAAGCGCATTGGTGATGTTTTGTACAGCGGTGCCGATGGTGCTGCCTGCGATGATGGTGGAGGCGGAGCTGGCTGTGGCGTAAGCGGCTTGGAGATTCGCTTCGGTGGAAGCGTAGGCTCCATTGATGACGGTGTTGAGGTTTGGCAGGATGAGCACACCATCGGAATCGAAATCTACGACGAGACGACCCAGGTAGCTGAACTCAGTGTCGGTGGTGACGATGAGCGTCGGCTTGCCATCGGCAGCGGAGGTGACAATCGGGTAAGCGTCCGCGATGAAGTCAGCGTCGTGGCCGTTGAAGCCGACGGCGACATCATTGGCATCTCCCATGCGCTCGTGACCGCCACCGGCGACCATGATGTCGATGCCTGAGACGAGACCGGCGAGATCTTTGTTCCGCTGAAGTGTATCGAGCTGATCGACGAGGATGATCTTGTTCACGCCGAGGCCTTGCAGCGCCGTGATGGCACCCTGGAGATAGGCGGCGACTTCCTGGAGATCACTGGTGGCGGGGTTGGCGTCATCTTTCGGGACGGTGCCATTTGGTGAGGTCTTGGTGAGCAAATCCCATGTCGTGGAGCCGACGATGCCGACTTTCTGCCCACTGATGGTCTGCACCGCATACGGGGCGATCTTGGCCTTGATGGCGGTGGTTTCAGAGCCTGCGATGGCTCCCCCTGTGCCGCCGAGCGTGGTGTCCGCACGACCTCGGAGTGAGCTGTCTGCGGCAAAGTTGAGATTCGTGGTGATGAATGGGAACTGAGCGCCGACCCAAGGCGCTGCTGGGAAGAAAGCACCTGAGAGCACGGGTGAACCCAGATCGAATTCATGATTGCCGAGCGCTGAGGCATCTGTGCCGAATGCGTTCATGATGGCGAAGTCTGGACGACCGAGAGCCGTGGAGCCGATGCCTGCGATGGCATTCAACGAAGGATCAGCACCGGCGATCAGCCATGGTCCAGGGATGAAGCTATCACCTTCCGCGAGCACGAGCGTGTTCGCATATTGATCGTCGAAGCGGTCAATCATCGCGCCCATGATTGGTGCTGTCTGGATGCCCAGAAGGCCGCTCTCACCGTAGTAGTGGAGCACTTGAAGTGTGTAGTCCGTGGTCTGGTTCAATTCGAAGACGGTGAGGGTCTGAGAGACTTCAGAGGCGACGAGAAGTAGTGGCTTGCCGCTGGGGCTGTCGCTGGAGGAGACGACGACGAGGCCCTCGGGGTTCAGATCGCCAGCACGGGCGAGGCCGCCGGTGAAGGTGACTGCGGCTGGATTCGTCACGTCAAAGACGAGGGCCATGTGGGAGCGCTCCAGGCCGACGAAGGCGTAGGTGCGTGCTCCAAGCGTGGCGATGGTCACGCCTTCGGGTTCAGGGCCTTTGTTGTCGCTGCGTCCGTCATCAAAGTTCGCGGTGAACTGGGAGGCGATGATGTTTTCGATCATGTCGCCGCTGTCGAAGACGATGGCTCCGGTGGAGTCGAGGATGGAGAAGGATCGGCCGCCGTAGCTGAGGATCTCATCGATGTCGCCATCGTTGTCGGTATCGCCGCGCAGGCCTGGAGCATTGGATACGGTGAGACGTCCGAGGCTGGCTTGATTCTTCAATGCGGCTTCATTGGGGAAAACAGTGTTGTCCAAGTCGTAGGCGGCGTTGCTCACGGTGGTTGTTTCGTCGGGATTGAGGAAGTCGTTGCGGTCATCGCCCTCATTCGCGGTGACGTAGTAGGTTTGGCCGGAGGCGCTGAAGCTGGCGATTGCGTCGGGCATGTAGAGACCAAAGACGGGGCTGCCGGTGGTGGGATTGATCAAAGCCGTGGCACCAGCTCCGTCACGATCACTGAAGTCGTGGCGTCCGGTGGCGAAGTTCTTTTTCCCAAGCGGTGTCACTGAAGTGAAGGTGGCGGTGGCGATGTCGAGCACGGCCACAGCGTTGGCTTCCTGGAGTGTCACCATCGCCTTCGTGCCATCAGGAGAGATGGCGAAGTACTCCGGCTCGAAGTCGGTCGAAGGCTTGCCGCCTTGGAAGATGCGCACGCCAGCGTTTTTGAGTGAGGTGATGGTGGCAGGCGTGTCGTAGGCGGTGAAGTCCGCCGTGCTGATCGTCCCTGCGGCACCGGCGGCATCTACTGGGATGATGCTGACTGAACCGATGGTCGTATCGGTGGAAATGACCACTGCTGTGCCGTCGATTTCGCCTTCGTTGGCGACAAGCAGCTTCGTGCCATCAGGAGTGAAGGCGATGTGATCGGGGACCGCGCCGACCTGCGCAGAACCGAGCAGTGCACCGGTCGCGGCATTGAGGAAGACGACATAACCGGCCGTGGATTTCGGCGTGGAGATGATGGCGGCTGCGAGCACGCTCGGGTTGGCTCCTGCGCCTTTGCGAACCGTCACGGAGGACACGTCATTACTCGTCAAACCGCTGACGCCGAGTGTGGCAGGAGCGATGGTGCTCACAAAGGCAGGCGCAGCCGGATTGGTGAGGTCGATGACCTGAATGCCCGTGTTTGATGAAGTGAAGGCACGCTTCGAGACCGGATCAAAGGCTGGAATTTCGGCGCCACCGGTGAGTGGTGCCGCATCCAGATCAATGCTGCCTTTGACCGTCGAGGTGAGAGAACCCGATGCTGGGAAGCTCACGGGCACTGTGTCATCATTGGTGATGGTGCCGTTTGCTGTGGCTGTACCGAGTGTCGTAGTGCCATTGGCGTTCACGATGCCGGAAAGGGTCACAATGATGGTTTCATTGCTCTCGATGGTCGTGTCGCCATTGAGGGTGATGGCGATGTTTTGGCTGGCCGCGCCATTGAAGGCAAAGCTCAAGGTGCCAGCGGCGAGGGTGACGTAGTCGGTGCCAGCGGTCGCTGTGCCACCCGTGACGGCGTAGTTCACGGTGAAGACGGAAGCTGTGTTGGTGCGGGTCACGGGCAAATTCAGAGTCATCGTGCCGCTGTTGCCTTCGGCAATGGAGGCAGCAGCAATGCTGACGGCGGAGGCTCCGATCGGTGCCGATGCCATGGCTCCAGGTGAGCCGATTTCATTCGCGCTATTTGCTGCGATGAAGGCTCCATTGACACCAACGGAGCTGAAGGTTGTGATAGCGGCGACATTGAGACCGGTTGCGTTATCAAAGCTCGTGAACGGCGCAACGGAAGGTGACAAGCCGAAGGAGACGTTGACCTGACGCACGTTATTCGTGTCGTAGAGGTTCACGGCGTCACCACCCGTGCTGAGGCCGATGCCGCCGCCAGTGTAGCTGCCGACTTGCAGCGTGGCGGGAGGACTTGCGCCGAACCAGTTCGAGAGGAAGGCGGCCTTGGTGGTCACAGGCGTGGCGGACTCGAGGAAGATCACCGATTCACCGGGTGCGATGCTGGTGATACCAACGAGTGCGAGCGCAGCAGCAGGAGACTCCGAGCTATCGTCCACTTTCCAACCCGTGATGTCCACGGCACGTGCGCCGGTGTTGGTGACTTCAAACCAATCGGCGAGCACAGGGCTGTTGCCGCTGCTCCAGGGAGCGACTTCCGTGACGCGAAGCACGCCAGGATTTGAGATGCCGGGTGAGCCGATTTCAACCGCGCTGGTGGCAGCGATGAAGGCTCCGTTCACGCCCACGGTGCTTAACAAGGCGATGGCCGTGTCGTTTGCCGCAGCGGTGTTGTCGAAGGTCTGGAAAGGCGTGGCGACATCGGCTGCACCGAAGCTGACGCCGGAGTGACGAGTGCCACCAGCGGTGAAGAGGTTCACCGCATCACCACCGGTGCTGAGGCCGGCTCCGGAGCCTTGATACGTGCCGACTTGCAGACCCACAGGAGGGCTGCCGCCGAACCACACCGTTTTGAAAGTGTCCACGATGGTGGCTTGATTGGCCACGGTGCTTTCGAGGAAGATCACGGACTCGCCCGCAGCGATGCTGGTGATGCCAGTGAGTGCGAGCGAGGTGGCGAAGGCGTTCGAGCTGTCGTCAATCTTCCAACCGGTGATGTCCACGGCGTTGGCGCTGACGTTGGTAACTTCGAACCAATCTCCCCCGACCGCGCCGTTGCTGCTGGCCCAGGGAGCCACTTCGGTAATGATGAGCGCGGGAGGTGCAGGCGTTTCGACAACCTGATCTGTCACGCTGAGCGTGTAGTTGACCGTGGCGTCTGGCGTAGCGCCGACGGTGGTGTCGTCCGCATTGATGGTGACGGCGTAGCTGGTCTTCGTCTCGAAATCGAGCACGACACCCGATTTGAGATACAAGGCACTGCCAGTGATCTGGAAGGAGGCCGCATCGGCTCCGGTGAGGCTCAGCGTGTTCGTGCCGAGGCCGTCGTCGGTCACGACGATGTCACCGACCTTGATCGGAGAAGCAGTGCTGATGTTCTCCTGAAGGGAATTGACTGCGTTGTTCAGCACCACGGCTGTCGGAGCTGCATTCGGCACTGTGGAAGGCGCATAGACCCAAAGTTGTGGGAATTCAATGCTGCCGCCTCCGTTTTCATTCACGACGTAAATGAGGCCAGCGCGGTCCATCGTGATGCCTTCATGCTGCTGATCTGCGGCGCTCAATGGATTGCCGACATCGGAGGTGATGTTCAGCGTGCTGAGGATGCTGCCGTTCGTGCGGTCCACATTGAGGATGCGGGCGTTTTCCTGGCCGATGATGAGGAGGTTGCCCGCCTGTGGCTGGGCGGTCATCGAAGGAATGTTGGAGAAGGCGAACACGTCCGCCACATCAGTCATACCGAGCAGCGTGGTATCAAAGAGGTTGGTCGAGTTCACCGTGGTGGAGGATCCATTCGTGGCGGTGCCAGCGTTGAAGTCCACACTGGTCTGGAAGACACCAATCGGGGTCTTCTCCTTCAGGACGATGAAACCACTGGTCTGCGGATCATAGGAGAGACCTTCAGTGCCCGTGTTGTCATCAAAGGTGCCGATATCGACCGTCTGCGCCGCTGCGCGAGTGAGCGTGGTGCCTGCGGCATAGGTGAACTTCACGAGGCGGCGCTCGCGCTCTTCACTGAATACGAACTGACCGCCGCCGATGTAAGTGATGCCTTCGGGATCGTAGAACTCGGTGCCCTGCGGATTTCCAGCGTTGAGTTCGAGCGACATCGTGTCCACGAGCTGGCCCGTCTTGGTGACCTGTGTGATCGCCCGGCCACCGTCGCCGCAGATGAAAAGAGTGTCGGTGTCCCAATTGTAGGCGACGCCGGAGGCTTCATCGCAAAGCAGGTTGTGGGCTGCGGTTCCTGCTGGCAGCGCGGTGCGGCGATACTCAGGAAGATTGTAGCGAGCTACACGGACATAGTTCGCGAGGTTGATTGCGGTCGGTCCCGTCGTGACGCTGACAGTAGCCGTGCTGCTATCCACACTGCCGCCGCCATTCGTCACGCGTGCCCAGTAGCTGGTGGTCGCGGTGAGAGCTGGTGTGGTGAAGCTGCTGGAGTTTGTGCCGACGGGAGTCGTGGTAGTGCCGGTGCTGCCCTGATACCATTGGATCGTCGGAGTCGGTGTGCCAGTGGCGACGAGGGAAAGCGTAGCGGTGTAGCCCGTGGCAATCGTCGTGCCTGTCGGCTGCGTGGTGATTTGTGGGGAGATGTTGTCATCATTGGTGATCGTGCCCGTACCGTTGGCGGTAGCGATAACCGTCGTGCCGGTGGTGTTGACCACGTTCGACAGCGTGATGATGACCGTTTCATCGGCTTCGGAGGTGGTGTCGCCATTCACGGTGATATTGATCGACTGCGTGGCAGCGCCAGCAGCGGTGAAGGTCAGCGTGCCATTGGCGAGTGTGGCGTAGTCGGTGCCGGAGGTGGCAGTGCCGCCCGTGACCGCGTAATCGACCGAGAAGGCCGTGGCGGTGTCACTGCGAGTGACCGTGAGGGCCAGTGTCGTCGTGGCGCTATTACCTTCCGCGATGGCGGCATTGCCGATGCTCACGGTCGGATTGCCCACCGTGACGCCTGGAGAACCGATGTCCAGCGCATTGGCCGCCGAGGCGATACCGCCCAGGTTGTTCACCGTAGCGAAGGTGTAGCGAGGTGAAGAGGTGCCGGAGGAGGGGACCCAGACGACGGATTGCGTCTCAGTCGGAGCACCGGCTGATGGACCCGCGTGTGTACCAGTCGAGGGATTGCCATCCACCTTGGTGAAGCCACCGGCGGCATAGTTGAAGAAGAAGAGTTCGTTGCCGCCATTGTCGAAGAACGAGATGCCGTCATTCTGGCCGAGGCCAGGAGCGCCGACGGTCTGGAACACCTGCACCGAATTGGAAATGCCCCACCAGGTGCGGAAGGCTGTGGGAGTGATCGTGGTGAAGATCACCGATTCACCCGGGGCGATGCTGGAACCGGCTGGTAACGCGTAAGCGGAAGCCGCTGCGGCAGAGCGTCCGCTGTCATGCCAGCTATAGCCTGCGAGCGAAACCGGAGAGGCGCTGATGTTCGTCAGTTCCCAGAAGTCGTTCACACCTGCCGCTGTCTGTTGGGAGAGCACTTCGGTGAGCAGGAGATTGTTCTGCAACACATCGCCATCATCTTGCACGGTGACATCAAAGGTGGATGTGGTGGCATCCGTGGCGCTGGCGGTGATCGTCGCCGTTTTGTTGCCGTCCGGGAAGGTGTCGTTCACGGCGGTGACGCTGAAGGTGGCGCTCGTTTGATTCGCCAGGATCGTCACGGTGGCAGGTACCGTGGCCTCGGTGGTGTCGCTGGAGGAAAGATTCACCACTAGATCGCTCGTGCCGCTGGTCGTACGCGAAATGGTTCCCGTCGCAGCCGGATTCGTGGCGCTCTCGGAGAAGGAGGCAGGTGCCACGCTGAGCGATAGGGTGATCGAAGGTCCACTGCCGAAGGTGAGGCCCGTTGCACCTGGGGAGCCGATGTTGTTGCCCCCTGAAGTATTGGCATAACCGCCGTTCACGCCCGCAGCCGCCGCTTTGTAGCGCCGCCCGCTGCCCGTGCCGAATGCCTGATCAATTACCGCCGAATGCGTGGCCGTGCCGCCTGCCGAAGCACCTGCATGACCACCTGCGGCGGCGCTGCCGTCGGACTTCGTGAAGCCCCCTGAGGCATAGGTGAAGGAGAGAACATTGGTTCCCGAGGCATTGAACAGATTCACGGCATCGTTCTGCCCCAGCCCTGGCCCTGTTGGAGTCGCAATGATTTGCACGCCCGTCAGAGCGCCCCAGAAGCTTCGGAAAGCGGCGGCATCATCAGCCAAAGAGAAAATTATCGACTCACCTGGGGCAATCACTGTGCCAGCCGGAATCGTCACTGTGGCAGGGTCTGCAATGCCTGAGGCGGCGTTATCGATCCACTTCCAGTTGCCGATGTTTTGTGTCGTCACGCCGACGTTGGTCAGCTCCCAGAAGTCACCACCCGTACCATTTGAATTGATCTCGGTGAGGATGAGCTGCGGAATCTCCGCTGGAGCCAAAGCCACGCCACGGAAGGCCGTGTTCGCAGCCGCTGTCGCCAACAAGGTCGGCGTAGCGGTCATTGTGGCATTGTAACCCGTGGCATCCACGAGGCTTACCAATTCACCGCCACCCGCAGCAGCGGATCCGCCTTTGCGTGTCGCGTAAAGAGTCACCGTGCCCGCATTCACCGATCCGGTAAGGCCGCGATACGCATCCCCAAACGCGCCAGCGATGCCATTCGCCGTCCAGGTGCCACCGACGAGCGAGAACTTGCGCACGCCGCCGATGCCCGTCGTGTTGGTGTCATCGGCGATGTAAACCGTGTCCACACCTGCGACACCTGCGTCGAGATCCGCAAAGAAGAACGCATAAGGCGAGCCCGTCGTCGGGATGCCGGTGAGGTTCGTGATGGTCTGGCCTGTCGTCTCAGGAAGCCCCGTGCCCACCGTGCCAAGACGCACTGCCGTGCCGCTGGAAGTGGTCACATAGAGCTGCCCGCCTGCGATGCCGAGCTGGCGCAAGTTTGTCACCGTCGTGCTGACATCCGTGGAGGTCGTGGCCCCCAGCGTGGCGATGCGCACACCACCGTTGCCACCACTCAACCAAAATTTGGATCCATCCGAGGAGACAGCGCTGCGCGGATTGTTCGCACTCGCATAGTCCGTCAGAGCCGTGCTCGTATCCACCGTGCCCGCAGCATTCACGCGACCGATCACCCGATTCACCGTGGCTGCTGTCGTTCCTGCAAGTCCAGTGACTGGCGGAGTCGCATCATAACCGGCGAGCACGAGAAACTGCCCGTCCGCGCTGCGAGTGAGCAAACCTTCCGAAGTCGCCGTGCCGCTGCTCACGAGACGTTTATTCGCACCGCTCACTGTCGTCGGCAGCGCGATGGACTGCACAAGTGTGCCGGTGGTGTTGTATTCATCAAGGAACACCGGATTGCCCGTATTCAACAAGCTTCCCGAGCCTGAACCAACGCGATGGATGACGAGATTGCCTGAGGCGAATGGAGCTGCATGGAGCTCCATCGCTGGAGCGAGCAGCAGAAAAGTCAGGCTTGGGAGAACGGATTTCAGTTTCATGGGAGGAGCGAGTGTGGCTCCTCCATCTTTGTCGAAACTACCTCCTGGCCGCTCTCACATCATCGTGACCATTCCGCCTCATGGCGAAAAATTAACACAACAATACTGGCCCTGGATGGGGATGGTCTTCCGCTCACTTCAGCTTCCAGAGCGTCTTGTCGCTGCGGACATAGACCGCACCATTGCTGATCGCGGGTGTGCAAAGGATGGTCTCCTTCAGCTCGACGCTGTGGATGACTTCGCCTTCTTTGGCGGTGGTATCGACGACCTGGAAGTCGCCGCGTTCGCTGGCGATGTAGATGTATTTGCCAGCAGCCACGGGGGAGCCACTCATCGGACCTTTGAGGCGGAGCTTCCAGGCTTCGTCACCGTTGGCCAGGCTGGCTTTCACGAGCACGCCGGCTCCGTTTAGCACGTAGAGCGAATCGCCAAGGACGAGCGGACTGCCGGTGCCGGGCTTCAGGCCAGTGGCGCGCCAGAGCTGGGAGACGGAACCTTTCTCAGGAGTCAATGCGGTGACGCCGTTGGAGGGCACGTAGATCGCATTTTCGGTGACGGCGGAACTGGGTGTGGTGGAGGCACCGTCGGTGTAGTCCCACTCGACCTCGCCAGTGCGTGGGTTCACGCCGGTGAGGCCTTTGCTGGATTGCAAAGCGACCGCGCCCTTGAAGATGACGGCGCTGGACCAGTTCGCCGCTTTCGGGCGCTCCTTCTTCCAGCGATTCTTGCCCGTCGCCACATCAATGCCGACGGCCAGTGATTCGCTGTCGTTCTCGCTCTGCACCACGAGTGTGTCCCCCACGACGACGGGTGAGGAAGCCATGCCGAGGCTGTTGCTGGCATTGGCATAATCCAAGGTCAGCCCGCGCAGCCAAAGCAGGTTGCCCGCGAGGTCGAAGGCAAAGAGATCGTTCGACGAATACAGCGCGAACACTCGCTCCCCATCGCTGCAAGGGGTCGGTGCGGCCACACTGGTTTTGTTGTGCGCCATCGTGCGGCCCGTGGCCTTCATCACGCGTTCCCAGAGCTTTTTGCCATCGGCGGCGCTGAAGCAAAACACATGCAGGTTCGCCTGATCTGGCCCGCTGGAGCAGGTGACGAAGACCTTGTCTCCCACCACGATCGGACTGCTCAACCCACGTCCCGGCAGCTCCACCTTCCAGTCGATGGCGACCTTGGGACCTGGAGCCGCAGCTTCAGTGGAAACGGCGGAAGCATTCGGGCCACGGAACTGCGGCCAGTCGGCGGCGAGCGCCAATGACGAATGCAGAATGACGAATGACGAAAGGAGAGTGAGGGTGGGTTTCATGATAAATTACGCTGACTTGAAGTGGTAAACTAAGGCGAGGATAAAGCAGGGCACGAATGCGGCGACAGAGATCCATTTCCCACGCTGGCTATTGGGCCAGAGATGCTCGCTAAGACCCCAACCGTAATGAAAATGCATGAATGAAGCCACTGCAAGGTAGGCAAGGCCAAGCCACCGAGCTGCAAAACCTGTAAATTCATCACTGGCATGCTTCGATGGCAAAATGATGTGTCCATCAATCAGGCCATAGATGATGGCATAAAGAGCAATCAGCACGGGGACGGCATATCCCAGCAGCTTTCGCTTCAATGACCCGCCATCGGGAGCGCAGGTGAATGTTTCGTCATCAATCATGATGCGTTTACTTCTTCGCCAAAATCGCCGTGCCGGTGTCGTCGCAGACGCGGAGCTGGAACTGCCACTCGACGGTCCAGGATTCGGTTTGTTCGTTCTGGCAGCACTTCACGAGGATCTTGTTTTTGCCCCTCTGGAGCTTCACGGGCAGCTTGTATTGGTCGAGCTTGGCGCCTCGATGGTATTCATCGCGGGCAAAGATGAGCTGGCCGTTGAGCCAGACCTTCCAGCCGTTTTTGCAGCCGAGCCGGATCTGGGCTTCACGCTCTTCGCCGGACTCAAACTCGGTGTAGGCGTAGCCGGTGACTTCTTTGAGCATCGTGTAGGGCTTGTTGAAGTCGATCTGGCCGTACTCGTCCGTGCTGGTGTAGTCGATCCATTTGGCCTCGGTGTTTTTGCCGGGGTAGCTGGCGGTGAGGTCGATCTTCTCTTCGGGGGGGAAGACGGTGTCGAAGCCCTTGCGCTCGACGTTCGTGAAGGGCGCGATCAACTTCCAACTGCGCACAAAACCGAAGTGCGTGGGCAGATCGACGGGGCTGCCGAGGTCCTTGAGTTTTTTGGCAAGGTCTTTGATCTGATCTTCATCGCGTGCGCCCTTCATGGCCTGCTGAAAGGCCGTCAAAGCCGCGTCCTTCTTGCCCTGCTCCAGCGCTTCATCGCCAGCGCTGGTGAGCTTTGACACAGGATGGCGACGGAGTTCGCTGCTGGGGTCTTCGAGGAGCTGCGGGGTGATTTTTTCCGCCAACTCCGGCTGCGCGCGCTGAATGATGTCGAAGGCGACGACACGAGGCGCAGCGCTGTTCTTCGTGTCCATGAGGAAAGCCTGCACGGCATCGACGGGCAGTTTCTTCGCCTCAATGGCCTGATCCACGACGACTCCGACAGCGGCGCGCAGCCAGTTTTCAGCCAGCGGATTGGCCCCGTTCATGGCGGCGAGGATTTCCGGCAGTGCAGCGGGATCAGCTTTTGCGATTTGCTGCCAGGCGGCGGTGGCTTTTTCATTGCCTTCACCTTGCTTGCTGACGGCGCGGAGGTCGGCCAGCGGTTGCGTGAGTGTGGCGGCGGACAGGCTGGTGGCAAAAAGGAGGCCGAGGAGAGCGGGGATTTTCATGCGATGGACGATGCTAGTCACAAAGAACGCACGCCGCCAAGAGACAGTTTCGGTGCATGTGCGTCTTGCGCCACTGCGCTGCCATTCGTAATCCCTTGAGAGCCCATGCTTCCCTCCATCAACAACCTCAAGCTCCCCGACGTCTGGCAGCACCAGGCGGTGAATTTGCTGCGCGAGGGCTGCGACGTTGTGGTGAGTGCGCCTACGGGGGCGGGGAAGACCTACATTTTCGAGCTGCTGCATCAGACCCGCTCGCTCCAGGGGCAGGCGGTTTACACGGTGCCGACTCGGGCGCTGGCGAATGACAAGTACGCCGAGTGGAAGGAGGCGAAGTGGAACGTCGGCATCGCCACGGGAGATGTCTCCGAAAACGTCGGCGCGCCCGTGCTGGTGGCCACGCTGGAGACGCAGCTCGAAAGGCTGGTGCGTGGCGAAGGCCCAGCGCTGCTGGTGATCGACGAATATCAGATGATCGGCGATGACCAGCGTGGATCGCACTACGAGGCGGCTATCGCGCTCGCGCCGAAGGAGACGCGGCTGCTGCTGCTCAGCGGCTCGGTGGCGAATCCCGAGGATGTGGCGGCCTGGATGCAGCGCCTGGGGCGTCGCGCTGAAGTGGTGATGACGAAAGAGCGTCCGGTGCCGCTGGATGAGATGCCGTGGGAAAGCCTGCCGCAACGCATGGCACGGCACTTCGAGCAGTTCTGGCCGAAGCTGGCCGCTGCGGTGATGCTGGCGGATCTGGCCCCGCTGCTCATCTTTTCACCACGACGCAAGGAGGCGGAAAACATCGCCCGCCGACTCGCTGCTGATCTGCCTGCGGGTGATCCGCTGGAGCTGACGCCGGAGCAGCGCGTGGTGTGCGGAAAGGATCTGGCGAACCTGATCGAGAAGCGCATCGCCTTTCATCACAGCGGGCTCTCGTATGCGGCGCGGGCGGGCGTGATCGAGCCGCTGGCAAAGGCGGGCCAGCTCCGCGTCGTCGTCGCCACGATGGGGCTCGCGGCGGGGATCAATTTCTCCGTGCGTAGCGTTCATGTGGCCGCCACGACCTTCCACGATGGCAAGAGCGAGCACAAACTCGCCCCCGATGAGCTTTTGCAAATGTATGGCCGTGCCGGCAGACGCGGGCTGGACGAGCGCGGCTACGTGGTCACCACGCGTCAAAGTCCCTCTCTATTCGATGCACGACCCGCGCGGCTGCACCGCAGCAATCTGCTCGCCTGGCCGATATTCCTCCGCGTGATGAAGCACGCCGCGCAGACACAGCAAAACGCGTTTCAGGAGGCGGAGAAATTCGCCCAGCGACTCTTTGCCAAAGTGCCGCCGCTGCTCGGGCTGGAAGCCGAAGTGCCAGAAGGGGCACTGCTAAACGGTCGTCAGGAAGAAAAAGCGCTCTTCGGCCTCGAAGCCACCGAGAAGCAGATCTTCAACTCGCGCGGCGAGTGGGAGCGAAAATCCAGCACACCGCCGGAGTGGCTGCCTTTGGCTGAAGCCTGGATCGCTAGCCCGGAGAAGATCGCCCTCGCGCTGAGTATGTCGGCCTTTGTGGCGAAGTTCGCGCATGGCATTGGTCGTGTGGGGAAGCTGGCCAAAGATCGCTACGGTGTGGAGATCCCGCTGGGGTCGAAGCTCGAAGATCAACCCGGCATCATTCGCCCGACGAAGAGCCTTCGGAAGATGCTGAATCTGCCGAAGAAGCTCGAAGAGATCTCCCTCGAGGAAGTGGAAGTGCTCCACGGCGAATCGCTCACGGCGGCTTTGCGTGCCTCTTATCACAGCGGGCTCGACCAGGAGACGCGCGGCCTGCCAGCGCTCACACGCACGATTGAAAAGGAAGGTCTCGTCTTCGCCGTCTTCGATATCGGGGCAGTCACTGTGCCGGTGCATCACGACTCCCACGGCGTGCCGCTTTTTCGTGCTCAGGAGCGAACGCAGGTGGTGAAGAACGACACAGGTGTCCATGCACCCGAGACGACGACTTCAGATCGCCAACCGCGCTCAGGCTCGCCCATCCATGCCTGGCGTTCGCTGGGTCTGATCGATGAAGATGGCGCGCCGACACGACGCG
>JBIKIA010000514.1:0-3860 GCA_044361885.1 Prosthecobacter sp.
TGACCGTTCCAACTGAGCCCCAGTTCGTCTGCCCGAACGCAGTGCCTCCCACCAGGAGGATGAAATGTAGCATGAAGGACAACGGGCTTTTGTTTGGAAAGGGCTGCATAAGCGGGTGTATTAGCGAGAGAACCCTTGATCCTCACCATCAAAAAGCCATCGGAAAAGCACATGCATTTTTAACTGCGCACTCATGATAACAGTGACTTTCTCATTTCATCCGAAATGTCTGAGCTTGGCTGTTCGCCTCCACGAGTTTTCTGTCTAAAGGCACCCAACATGAAACGCCGTCGCCTCATCCTGCTCTTGGGCTTCATCGCTTTGCTGGCGGTAGCGGGGTTCTGGCTTCAACGGCCCCTCACCACGCCTTTTGATCCTGCCTTCAAGCGCATGAGTCCGGTGGAGGTGGCACGACTGCCACTGGCGGCCCGTTTTGATGCTCCGATGGGCTCAGAGCATGGGGCGCTGACTTACAATGCGCAGCCGTTTCGGATCAATCGACACCTCGGGGATGATCTAAACGGCATCGGCGGGTTGAACTCGGATCTAGGCGACCGCGTTTATGCCTCGGGCTTCGGACGTGTGGTGTATGCGGGCGTGCCCGGACCGGGCTGGGGAAAGATGATCATCCTGGCGCATCGAGTGCGCGAGGCCGACAAGACACGTGTGATCCAAACGGTGTATGCGCACCTCGATCAGCTGCTCGTGAAGCAGGATCAAGTCGTGCAGCGCGGTGAGAAGATCGGCTCCGTGGGCACGGCGGATGGCCAATACCTCGCTCATCTGCACTTTGAGGTCCGTGAAGGGCCCTATGTGAATCCTGGCGTGGGTTATGCCGATGCCCCGATGAACCGCCTCTCGCCTGAGCGCTTCCTGGCGGAGCATCGCGGGGCATCTGACGAGCTGCTGAATCCAGCGCCCAAAGCTCATTGATGCTGCCTTGCAACCCTCGGCAGGTCGGCCACGTTTCACTCCACCCCCACCATGAGCGATTCCACTGCCCAGCCCAAGTTTACCAATGCTCTCGCGAAGGAAAAGTCACCGTACCTTCTCCAGCATGCGCACAATCCTGTGAAATGGATGCCATGGGGCGATGAGGCCATCGCCAAGGCGAAAGCGGAGGGTAAACCCATCTTCCTCTCCAGTGGCTACTCGACCTGCCACTGGTGCCATGTGATGGAGCGCGAGTCGTTCGAAAACGAGGAGATCGCGAAGGTCATCAATGATCATTTCATCCCCGTGAAAGTGGACCGCGAGGAGCGCCCCGATGTCGATCTGACCTACATGACCTATGTCCAGGCCGCGACGGGTGGTGGCGGCTGGCCGATGTCGGTTTTCCTGACGCCGGAGCTGAAGCCTTTCTTCGGCGGCACGTACTTCCCGCCGGAGAACAAAGGCGGGCGCATCGGCTTCAAGAACCTGCTTTTGGAACTCGACAAAGCCTGGCGCGAGGACCGCGAGAAGGTGCTGACCAGCTCCACGCGCAGCATTGATAAGCTCCAGGAACATCTTGATGGTGAAAACGAAGGCGCGGAGGTGAAGACCGACGCCGTGATCCAAAAAGCCTACGACGACCTCGCCAGCAGCTACGACTACCACGAAGGCGGTTTCAGCGGTGCACCGAAGTTCCCGCGCTCCTCGTCGATCAATCTGCTCTTCCGCATCCAGCAGGCCTGGGCGGGCAAAGAAGAGCGCAAAAGCGAGTCGGACTGGGCGGGTGAGATGTCCGTGCGCACGCTGCGGGCAATGGCGAACGGCGGCATCTGGGACCATGTGGGTGGCGGTTTCCACCGCTACAGCGTGGATGGCTACTGGCACATCCCGCACTACGAAAAGATGCTCTACGATCAGGGCCAGCTTCTCTGGGCCTATGCCGAGGGGCACCTTGTCACGGGCTCGGTTTTCCTCGGTGAGATCGCACGACAGATCGTCGGCTATGCCAAGCGGGATCTGCGTCACCCTGAGGGCGGCTTTTTCTCCGCTGAAGATGCGGACAGCTTCGCCAAAGAGGGCGACGACCACAAAAAGGAAGGTGCCTTCTACATCTGGACGGCCGCCGAGATCGACGAACTGCTCGGCAAGGAACAGGGCAGCGTCTTTCGTTATGCCTACGGTGCACGTCGCGATGGCAACGCACGCCCAGAGAGTGATCCGCACGAGGAGCTGAAGGGCACGAACACCCTTTTCCGTGCCTTCTCCGCCAAGAAGACAGCCGAGTTCTTCAAAAAGACGCCCGAAGAGGTGCAGACGATCCTTGATCGCGGCCTGAAGCTGCTCTTTGAAGCCCGCAGCAAGCGTCTGCGCCCGCATCGCGATGACAAGATCATCACCGCCTGGAACGGCCTCATGATCTCCGGCCTCGCGCGTGCCGGTGCCGCGCTCGGCGAGCCCGAGTTCATCCAGCTAGGCGCGCAAGCCGCGCAGTTCATCCATGATCAACTTTGCGCCGAGCCCGGCAAAGGGCTCCACCGCAGTTGGCGCGAAGGCGGACGCGGACCCAAGGCCTTCGCCATCGACTACGCCGCTCTCATCCACGCATTGCTCGATCTCTATCAAGCCGGGCTCGATGTGAAGTGGCTCCAGTGGGCCAGTGCTCTCCAGACCGAGATGGACGGCCTCTTCCTCGACAAAGAAAAAGGCGGCTACTACAGCGTCCACACCGAGATGGCGCACTCCGTTTTGCGGATCAAAGAAGACTACGACGGTGCCGAGCCATCTCCGAACTCGCTCGCCGCGCTGAACCTCGCACGGCTCGCCGCCATCCTCGATGGCAAAGCCCATGCCGAGCAAGCGCACAAGCTCCTGACACTCTTCGGCAAGACGCTTCATGACAGCCCCAGCGCCGTGCCCATGCTCGTCACCGCCGCCGATTTCCTGGAGCGCGGCAAACAGCAGATCGTCCTCGCTGGCGACAAGACCGCGCCCGAGTTCCAAGCCCTGCTCAAAGTCGTGCAATCCCGCCTGCTCCCGAACGCCGTCATCCTCCACGCCGACGGCGGCGAAGGCCAGGCATGGCTTTCCAAACACAACGAAGCCCTCGCCGAGATGAAACCCGTCTCCGACAAACCCGCCGCGTATGTTTGCCAGAACTACACCTGCCAAGCTCCTGTGACGGAAGCCGCAGCGCTGGAGAAGCTGCTTGGCTAACCTTTAGCGCCGCCGCGCGACGATGATGCTCGTGCGGTCGGGGTAGTAGAGGTAGCCGAAACCGAAATCGACCGGTTGCACGCTGTAACTGCCGCTCTGGTAGGCGGCTCTGAGATCTTGCTGCTGCTGGGAAAAGATGCCGATGGTGCCCTGGTAGTTGCCGTAGAGCGACAATGACAAGCCGCTGCTCGCAAGCGTGCGCCAAGGCACGCCAGAAGGGTCCTGTACGAGACCGCTTGTGCTGCGGACCAGGTAGTTTCGGATGGTGGAAAAGCTGTCGTTGTGCATCAGGTAGGACGCACTTTTCACGAGGGCAGGTGGGTAGCCCTGCTTCGCCACAAAGGTGAGGAATGGACCACCAGGGCGCGTGCCGCTGTTCGAGAGATCCTGGCGGAAATAGAAGAGGCGCTTCATGCCGCCAAAGCCGTTGCGATAGCGGATCATGAGCCCCGGCGCGGAACCACGGGAGGCACCGGCGAGCACGGCATTGCCAGAGCCGTCGATGCGCATGATGTCCACGCTGTCCACAGTGGCTCCCGTGCGGGCGAGGAAGGCGAGGAGGATGGGCAGCACGCCGCGGAAACGACTGGCCTGGAGATCGCGTCGCATATCGACTGTCACGAAGTAGCCCGCCTGCATGATGCTGCTGAGCGCGGTGCGGAGATTGTCCAGACCGGCGGAGATTTCCCCCTGGCTGAGTGTTTGCAAATCGG
>JBIKIA010000077.1:0-12730 GCA_044361885.1 Prosthecobacter sp.
CTTCAGGCTGACAGGCTGCGCGGTGCCGAGTTCCTGGGCATAGATGGAGACGCGGTATTCTTCATACAACCAGCGGAAGGTCTCGCGGTTCGCCTCAGTGACTTCTCGTCGCCAGTCGGCGAAGTCGTTCACCGCGGCGACCTTGTCCTTGTCCTTAGCAGGGTTCAATACAGCACGCTCGGCGCGGACCATGATGCACTTCAAATAGCGCGGCAGGTGCTGAAGCTGGGCATGAGGTGTGACGAGCAGGACATCGGGCGGCAACAAGCGCGCGAGGTCTTGATCGAGGCCGACATAGCGATGCTTCGAGGCGAGGATCTTCGACTTGAGGTCATCGCAGGTCTTCAGCAGATCACGCACTCGCTGGGCCAGCAGGGGGAAGTCTCGCTTTGCCGTCTCGCACATCGCGGTGAAGCGCTTCAGACTCAGCGGCAGCACGGGATCGAGGCGCAAAGCGTGCGCGAGGATGTGCTCCTGCGCCTGCTGGGAAAGCGCGGCGACGGCGGCGGCGGGCTTGGCCTGAACTTGCACGAGTGCATCGAAGCCCTTCATGGCAGGGATGGCGCGGCCATTGTCCATGCTCCGCAGTTCTTTGTGCAGCCAGGCGATGTCCTTTCCCAAAGCCAGCTCAGCGAGCAGGCGAATGGCAGGCGGTGAGGCGCGGAGGGCTTCATCGCGACTGCGGAAGAGGCGGACATCGACCTCACGATCCTGCACTCGCAGGCTAAAACCCGGATAGGCCAGCACGGGCACTCCGGCGATTTCTTCGATGGTGAGGGACTCCGGCAGATCGCCAAAGGTCCAGCCGGGCACGCCATACTTCTCGTGCCTCTTCACCGCATCGGCCCAGGCATTGCTGCGCGGGGTGTCCTTCTTCAGCTTCGCCTGCACCTCGCTGAGGTCGCGGCTGGAGACCACGGCCTGATTGTCTTTAGCGATGACCTCCAAGCGAGGCTTGAGATGCGGTGGGATGCAGTCGGCGGGCCAGTCGGTGACCTTGATGTCGGCGCGGAAGATGAATTGCAGATGCTCGGCCAGGGCTTCGAGGAAGTCGCCGCGCTTGGGTTTGAACTCGCGGGTGATCTTCTTCGCCGTGGCCTCCAGTGGCATGAAGAGGCTGCGCTTCTGTTTCGGCAAAGCACGCAGCAGGGTGACGATAAGTTCCTCGCGCAATCCAGGCACGAGCCACTGCACCTCGGCGGTCGTGAGCTGATTCGCGATGGGCAGCGGCACGCGCACGGTGACGCCGTCATCCTCCTGCCCGGGCTTGTAAGCGTAGGCGATGGGCAGCACGCCGTTGTGCAGCGCTGCTTGATCCGGGAACTGCTGCAAGTCGGCGCTGAGGTCGTCACCGCCTGTGAGATCTGCTTCGCTGGCGACGAGGAAGTTCGGCTCCGTCTTCACGCGCTCGTTGATGAGCTTGTTCAGATCATGGATCGACGAGACGGAGATGCCGTGCAGCCGCACGCGGTAGAACTCGAAGAGCTTCTCCTCGATGGCATAGACGCGGCTGCTGCGGACTCGGGTCAAGGCGGCTTCGAGGCGAGTGCGAAGCTTCTGGTTCAGCTCAAAGAAGCGCTGAGCCACGAAAGCCCCCTCCTCCAGCAGCGCGCCACGGATGAAGATCTGCGTGGCTCCGAGGGGATCGATCTTCCCGAAGTCGATCTTCCTTCGCATGACCTCCAGCCCATGCAGAATGAGGCGCTCATTCACCAGCACGCGACCTGCTTTGGCGCTCCAGTGCGGCTCAGCATGGCACCGCTCTAGCAGATGCTCCCCGAGTTCCGCCGCCCACTCGGGATTGATGCCCGCGACGGTGCGAGCGAAGAGTTGCGAGGTCTGCACGATCTCGGCGGCGACGATCCACAGCGGCTGCTTCGTCTTCTCCGGCTGGCCGGGTTTGGCGTTTTTGTCTCGGCGTTCGTAAAGGTAGGATCCAGGGAAAAGCGTGACCTCGCGATTGCCCGCCGCCTTGTACATGTTCCGCTCCTGCCGCAGGCCGATCTGGCTGAGATGACCGGCGAGGATGCAGCGATGGAGCGCGGCTTGACTGTTCTCTGCGGGCTTTGAGGGGTTCTTTAATGAGTCACTAAAGGTGTCGCGCAACTGCCCCCAAACATCCCGCCACTCGGTCATGCGTGTGAAGGAGAGGAAGCTCTCCCGGCAAAATCTCCGCAGCGCGTTCTTGCCACTGCCTTGCGGTTCAGGCGCGAGCTGCCAGATCTTGAGTAAGCCCATGAAGTCCGACTCAGGCGAGGCGAAGCGTTTGTGCGCGGCTTGGGCGAGTTCTTTTTTATCTTCGGGGCGCTCGCGAGGATCAGGGATGCTCATGCCAGCGGTGATGATGAGCATGTCATCGAGACAGCCTTCGTGCCGCGCTTGCAGAAGCATCCGGCCCAACGTGGGATCAAGCGGCAGGGCGGCGAGTTCGTGACCGCGCTCGGTCATCTCTTGCGTATCGCTCAGCGCGCCGAGTTCATGCAGCAGGTCGTAGCCCGCACGCACGCTGGCGCTGTTCGGCGGTTGGAGGAAAGGAAAGTCCTCAATGTTGCCGAGCTTGTAGGCCTTCATCCGCAGAATGACCTCGGCGAGGTTGCTGCGCTGGATCTCGGGTTGGGTGAACTTCGGACGCTTCAGGTAGTCGTCCTCAGCAAAGAGGCGGATGCAGAGGCCATCGCGCACACGACCGGCGCGGCCAGCTCGTTGGTTAGCGCTGCTTTGGGAGATGTCCTCCACGGGCAGGCGCTTCGTGCGCGTGCGTGGATTGTAGCGGCTGAGGCGGGCGAGCCCCGTATCCACCACGGCGGCGATTCGTGGCACGGTGATGGAGGTCTCCGCGACGTTCGTGGCGATGATGACGCGCCGCTTGGGCCCTGGCGAAAAGATGCGCTGCTGCTCCTGCGAGGCCATGCGGCCAAAGAGCGCCAGCACCTCGAAGCTGCTGCCGAGGCGGCCTTGCAGGAGATCGCGCGCTTCGCGGATGTCACGTTCGGTGGGCATGAAGACGAGCACGTCGCCATCGTTCGTCTCGATGAGCACATCCTCCGTGGCGCGCACGGCGGCATCGAGATGGGTGGGGTCTTCATCATCCTCACCGACCGCGCGGTAGCGGATCTCCACGGGGTAAAGCCGGCCCGAGACCTCAATGATCGGCGCATCCCCGAAGTGACGGCTGAAAAGTTCCGTGTCGATGGTCGCGGACGTGACGACGATCTTCAGATCGGGCCGCTTTGGCAGCAGCACTTTCAGGTAGCCGAGCAGGAAGTCGATGTTCAGCGAGCGCTCATGCGCTTCATCGAGGATGAGCATCGAGTAAGCACGCAGCAGCGGATCACTCTGGATCTCCGCCAGCAGGATGCCGTCCGTCATGAATTTGACCTTCGTGTCGCGGCTCGTGTCATCCGAGAAACGCATCTTGCAGCCCACCAAGCCGCCCCAGCGCACGTTCAGCTCTTCGGCGACACGTTTGGAGACAGACATCGCCGCGACTCGACGCGGCTGCGTGCAGCCGATTTGGCCGCGAGCTTCGCCCATGACCTCCAGGCACATCTTCGGGAGCTGCGTCGTTTTGCCAGAACCTGTCTCACCGGCCAAAACGACGACCTGATGCCCGCGAATGGCCGCGAGGATGTCCTCACGGCGGGCCGTGATAGGCAGGTCTTCGGGGTAGCGTATGGTAAACACGGCTCAGGGCAGGGGACGGCGTCCTTGCCGGAGGATGGCGGTGGCTGCAAACGGTTCTGGTACGATCCTTGAATTGCATGTGCAGTAGTTCGCGGCATGAAACGGTATGTCCTCTCCTGCTATCCTTTCTGACATTGGTAATGTGCTCGTCGCCTTCGATTTCAAGATTGCTGCCCAGCGATGCGCGGCGGTGTGCCCGTTTGCACCGGAGCAACTTTTCACCCGGCTCGATCCGATCAAACTGCCCTATGAAAACGGGGACATGGACGATGCCGCGTTTGTGAATGAGGCGATGAGCCTGCTGGAGTTCCGGGGCGATGCGGCGCTCTTCGAGCAGATTTGGTGTGAGATCTTTACGGAGAATGAGGCGATGGACCGCACGCTGACGGAACTGGCTGGCCGGATGCCGATGCATTTGCTCTCGAACACGAATGGTCTGCATAAAGACTACCTGCTGTGTAACTTCAGCATCTTCCGCCATTTTCAAAGCGGAGTGTATTCCTATTCAGCGAAGAGCAGCAAACCGCACGCGGCCATCTTTCAGACTACCATTGACGAGCTGGGCCTCGATCCAGAGCAGACCTTTTACATCGACGATTTGGAGCCGAACATCGTCACGGCGCGTGAACTCGGATTTCAGACTCATCTTTATCAACTCACAGATCACGCCGCTCTGGAGCGTGATCTGGAGAACTGGGTGAGTGGTCTGAAGTGAGCCGAGTTAAGGCACCACTTCGCCAGAGCCGGTGTAGATCCACTTCTCGACGACGCCGTTCTTGATCTGGGCCTGGGCTTCGGTGTCGAATTTGCCGAACATGGTCATGGTTTCGTACTTCACGTTCACTTTCCAGATGCCTTCTTCGAGCGTGGGTTCGCTCCATTCCTTGATGGTATCAGGCTTGATTTCGGTGACTTGACCAGACTTCATGCTGGCGACGAGCAGCGGATAGGTGCCGTCTTTGTCCTTCACAGGTTTGTCATTGCCAGCAGCGGCTTTGGCGTTGCCTGCGGGAGCGTTTTTGGCGCGGTCTGCGGCAGTGAGTTTGAATTCATGGGCTTTCTTCAAGCTGGCCACATAGAGTGCCTTCCAGTTCTCGTAACCGGCGGTGAGGATTTCCTTCAGGTTGGTGTCATCCAGTGCGACAGCGCCTTTCATTGGCGAGGTTTCAGTCGGTGCGACGAGAATGTTTGGTCCATCCTGACCGACGGCGACCATCTGGCCGCCAGCCTTGACTTGAGTGGAGGCGGTATTCCCCCCCATTTTCATGCTGAGGGTGAGATCCTTCTTCATGATGACCGGACGGGGGAAAGCCGACTTGGGAAGCATGGCCCAGTTTTGTGTGCGCTCTTCCAAGCTAGGTAGCACGGGTGCCACAAAGGCATTCGGATCGACGACTGGCTTCGGCACTTCAGGCATGGGTGTCGGCACTGGAGTGGGCTTCGGAGCTTCCATGACTGGCTTGGGCTCTTCCATGACGGGTTTGGGCACTTCGACAACGGCGACTTCTTTTTTCTCTACGGGTTTGGGAGCCGGGGCGACGACGATCTCTTTCTTGTGCTTCTCAAACTTCACATAAGAGGCGACGATGGGATAGCCATACTCATAGGAGATATAGCCAATGGCTGCGGCGAGGATGAGAACGAGGATGCCTTTCATGGTGGGGGGAGGTGTAACGGATTCTAAACTGAATTCAACTCTGGGAAAGGAACGTCTGTCGAGGCCAGATCTTGGGTCAGCGTTTCAGCAAGGGCTGTATCGACATGCTGCGCAGGGAGCCATCGCCGTGCCAACCTCCCTCTCGTTGCACGACACCGTGGAGTCTCTCGGGCGTGCCTTTGCCTAAAAAGACTTCAGCGCGGACGAGCTGAATCGCGAGGGTGCCATCTTCGGAGAGAGTGGAGATCTGGTCCTGGTCGCTGTTGATCCAGCCGTCTTCGGTGAAAAAAAGGACGCGGGGCGTCTTCTCGGCGGGATCAAATCGATGGGCCGTGGCGGTGGTGGGACGCAGCGTCAGCGTGACGTTCAGACCTTCCTCGGAGGCGCTGGTGGTCCAGGCATCGCTGGAACTGGGGAAGGTGGCGCGTTCTTTGGCAAAGAGGGGCTGCCATACCGCATCTGGCACACTTTTTTCCGCCACGGGCATGACCAGGGTAAGTTCCTTGGTGTCGGGGTGGCAGGTGTTCGCGCAGCACATCCAAGCGGCGCGGCCTTGGAGCGTGATTCGCGTTCCGAGTTTCAGGTTGGCAGGTGCCTGGATTTCGGTCTGGAGCAGGACATCTCGCTCATAGCCCTGGGCTTTGATCTGAAACATCTTCGTGGCCTCGGGCTCGGGATACTCCAGCGGCCCGGCTTTAAACCCATCTGGCAATGTCCAGGAGATGCTCGTGGGCACACCGACGATGCCGGGCTGCCGCCAGTAGGTGTGCCAGCCCTTCTCATGCTGGATGAAGAGCCCCACGCGGAAGCTCTGCCCAGGCACGATGGCAGTGGTTTCGGGGACGAACTGGAGTTTGAGGCCCACCTGGGCGTTCGCGGCAGAGAGCAGTGAGAGCAGGGCGGAGAAAAGCAGCCCGAAACGGCGAACAGAGAACAGAGAAACGTGAACCATGAGGTCAATACGGCGCATGTCCTGGTGTCCGCGCAAAGGGAATGACATCGCGGATATTGCTCGCGCCGGTAACGAACATGAGCAGGCGCTCGAAGCCCATGCCGTAGCCTGCGTGCGGCACGCTGCCGTAGCGGCGGAGATCGACATACCAGCGGTAGGTTTCTTCATCGAGACCCTGGGCATTCATCGCCGCTGTCAGAAGGTCCAGCCGCTCCTCACGCTGACTGCCGCCGATGATCTCGCCAATGCCGGGGACGAGTAGGTCCATAGCGGCAACGGTTTTGCCATCGTCATTCTGGCGCATGTAGAAGGGCTTGATGCACTTTGGGTAGTTGTAGATCGTCACGGGACCTTTGACGTGCTCCTCGGCGATATAGCGTTCGTGCTCGGTTTGCAGGCCCTCACCCCAGACGACGGGATGCTCGAAGCTGCGTCCTGTTTTCAAAAGCAACTCCACGGCTTCCGTGTAGCTGATGCGCTCGAATGGTTTATCCAGTGTCTGCTGGAGGCGGGTGGTGAGTTCCTTGTCCACGAACTTGTTGAAGAACTCCAGCTCGTCGGGGCATTCGTCGATCATGGCTTTCACGAGGTAGCGCACGTTTTCTTCGGCGAGCGACATGTCATCCGTGAGGTCGTGGAAGGCCATTTCGGGCTCGATCATCCAGAACTCGGCGGCATGGCGCGCGGTGTTGCTGTTCTCGGCGCGGAAGGTGGGGCCGAAGGTGTAGATATTGCCCATCGCACAGGCGAAGGCTTCGCCCTGTAGCTGGCCGCTGACGGTGAGGTAGGTGGGGCGGCCAAAGAAGTCTTCCTCGGGTTTGGCGGCTGCGCCTTGCTTCAAAGTGGTGACGCGGAACATCTCGCCCGCGCCCTCGCAGTCGCTCGAAGTCACGATGGGCGTGTGGACATAAAAGAAGCCGCGCTCCTGGAAGAAGCGATGCACGGCAAAGGCCATCTTGCTGCGCACGCGGAAGACACTGCCGTAGAGATTGGTGCGCGGACGCAGGTGGGCGATGGTGCGGAGGAACTCGGGCGTGTGGCCTTTCTTTTGCAGCGGATAGGTGCCGTCCGCTTCGCCGAGCAGACGCACGTCCTTCGCCTGAAGCTCCCATTTTTGACCCTGGGCAGGAGAGGCGATGAGATCACCATCAATCTCCACACTCGCGCCCGTGAGGATGCCGGGCATGAGCACGGAGCAGGGCAGGGCGGCATCGACGACGACTTGCAGACCTTTGAAGCAAGAGCCGTCTGTCAGCTCGATGAAGGAGCAGGCTTTCGAGTCACGTCGCGTGCGCACCCAGCCACGGACGGTGATGTCGGAAAGAGGTGAGTCGGAGGCGAGAATCTGGCGCAGGGAGTCAGGCATGGGGCGGACTTTGGATGCGCCTTTCCTCGTGGTCAAAGGTGATCCTGCCCGACTCACCAAAAGCCCCACTGCTGTGTGCGCAGGGCATAGATGCCGAGCAATAGATTCCCGATGGCGTGCATGATGACGCAGGCGCCGAGGCTGCGTGTGCGCACCGCGAGCCAATAAACGAGTGATCCCCAGACCAGCGCGCCGAGGTAATCCTCCGGCTCATGAGCGAGCATGACCAACGCGGTGACAATGCCAAAGGCTCGCCATGAGTGCGTGCCGAAGGGGACGCTCTGCCATGAAGACTCTCCTGCATGGAGATAACGCATGAGAAAGCTGCGCCAAAACAGCTCCTCGACGAATGGCACGACGATCACCATCCGCACGAAGCGCATGAAGACAGACGCAGCTTCGCCCATCGGCCAGGCGGCGAGCACTGTGGGATCGAAGCCTTCCTTCCGCTCCACCAAACCGAACCAGGACCACCATTCAGGCGCGCACTCACCAGCGCCGAGTTTTTGAAACCACCACGCCGGGGCGATCCAGGCGACGATGCCGACCACGGCGAGTGCGAAAGCAAGTCCGAAGCCGCGCCAGGGCTGCATTTGATAATGACGACGAAACCAGATCAATAACCCTCCGCAGAGAAGCGTCTGGAGCGGATAGATCCAGTGCTCGGGGGCTTTTTGAAACCACGGCAGCTCGGGATTCTCGACGCGGAACCATCCGGGCACAGCCAGGAAGGCCATGAAGATGAACAGTGGCACCACATGCGCGGCGGTGGCGGAGTCGCGGAGTCGCTTGAGCATCGTCGGGCAGGACTACTGGCGCTGGATTTTCAGAATGCGGTTGTTGTAGCTGTCCGTGATGAAAAGGTCGCCGCTGCTGGGATGCACGGTGACGCCGTGAGGGCGGGCGAGCTGGCAATTCAAAGGGTCGCCGCCCACGCCGGCGCCGCCATGCTTGCCGGTGCCGGCGATGCGCTCGATTTTGCCTGTGGCAGGGATGTAGCGGCGCACGAGATGGCTCTCCGCATCGGCGATGATGACGGTATCGTCCTTGTCCACGCACAGATGCTTGGGGCCGTTCATCGTGGCTTCGAGAGCTGGGCCGCCATCGCCTTCACCGCCCTTTTTGCCACTGGCGTTGACGACCGTTTTGATGCGGCCTGCTTTGTCCACGACGCGGAGAGCATTGCCGCCGCGCTCGAGGATGTAGATGTTGCCTTGATGATCGGAAGCGACGGCGCGGGGATCGACGAGCGGTTGCTCGATGGCCAGTTCGCCATCCTTCGGCATGCCTTTTTTGCCATTGCCCGCGATGGCGCGAGCCTTGCCGGTGGCGAGGTCGAGTTCATGCACCTGACGCAGGTCAGCGATGTGGAGCTTGGTTTTATCCGGCGTCAAAGTGATGCAGTAAGGGCCGTTGCCGCGCGCTTTTTCCGCTGGTGCCTGCCAGCCTTCGAGGCTCTTCACGATGCGTGATTTCACATCGACCTCACGAATGCGACCATTCCAAGTGTCGCCGATGAGGAGGTTGTCATTCGGCAGGATGGCGAAGTTGTGCGGGCCATTGAACTGCGCACGCAGAGCAGGGCCGCCATCGCCACTGAAGCCGGGCTTCAACTGGCCGGCGATGTGCGTGATCTGGCCGCCACCATCGACCTGCAGAAGCCGGTTGCCCGAGACCATCTCGATGATCCACATGTGCCCGCCTGAGTCGAACTCGGTGCCGAAGGGCTCCAGTAGTTTGGCTTCCGTGGCCTGGATGTCCACGGCGTCCTGCGTGCCGCCAGCGACGAGCAGGATTTGATCTGCCTGGGCAGTGAAGGTGATGAAAGCGGCGAGCGAGAGCAGAGAGAAGAGTTTCATGGCTGATAGGAACAATCTTGGGCAGTTCGCTCTCCACGCGCCACCAAAAATGCCGCTATCAGCGAGAACACACCCTGCCGTGGATTAAAAAGTGTAGAGAAACTGGCTGCGCAGATCCGTGGGGAGTTCGTTGGGCAGCACTTTCACCACGCCGGAGGTGGTGGCCACCGTGACGGCGGCGTCCTCCACTTTCATGATTCGCACTTGGCCGAGATTGCGGCCACTGGCCAGCACCATCGGGAGAGTGCGGCCGATGAATTTTTGCCGGATGGCGGAGAGCAGCGAGAGCTTCTCTGCCTCGACCGCCTGCCTGGAGTCATTCAGTGTCTGAAGCTTTGTTTGGAGGGTTTTGCACTCGTTTTTACGCGCAGTGATTTTGGCGCGGATCGCCATTGCACCTTCGGCGGCTTTAAATTCCCCGCGTTTGATAACAGCAACTTTTTCGAGGTCGGTGATCTGGTTTTGGGCTGCTTCGAGACCTTCGTTGCTCTGCTGCTTTTGATTGTAGAAATACCAGGCGGCGAAACCACCGGCGAAGAGGATGAGGGCGAGGAAATTTTTCATGGAAGTGGGGGCGCGAGAGTTAGCGTGGATCTTTGGACTTCACGAGGTCGTAGCTCTTTTGGGATTCTGAGAGCGCTGTTTCGGCGGCCTGGATGGCTGTCTGGAGGCGAGCAGCTTCATTTTCGGCGGCGACGAGTTCAGAAGCGAGCTGCACAGCATACTGCTTTGCGCCTGCTTCCCCCGTGCCTGCGTAGGCGGGAATGGTTTTGCGGTGCTCCGCCATTTTGGCGTCCATCTGTGCCAGCTCTTTTTGCAGGGACTGAACCTGGGCGTTGGCGGTGTCGAGTTGCTTTTGGATCTCCTGGTTTTCTTTGCAGGATGAAAGACAAAGGAGGGCCAGCAGAGTGAGTCCTATGCGTGACTGGGTGATATGGGGATAATTCATGGGTAGTAATTCAGATCGAGGCTATCAATTCGCGATTTTCGTGTCAATGCTCCTGAACTTGCTGGAAAAGAGGTTGCTGATCTCTGGCAGATTCGTAACAGTCGCGCCTCCTGCCCCCCTGACTCATGGAAATCCCCGGTGAAGGTCATCCTCGAACTCTGCCTCTCGATCGTAATCGTGAGTTGCTGAAGACCGCCCGTGAGGAAACCTACAAAACGATCGGCGACATCCGTCTGCCGGTTTACATCTGGGAACCACCGGCTGAAAAAGCACCCGCATACCCAAAATCGGTAGCCGCTTTCTTTTTCAGCAGCGGTTGGGACAATGGGCAGGTAGCGCAATTTGCACCCCACTGTGTGTACTTTGCTTCGCGTGGGATGATGACCATGGCGTTTGATTATCGAGTCGGTAGTCGGCATAAAGCTGGACCTCTGGAGGCAATCGCTGATGCACGTTCGGCGATGCGCTGGCTGCGGTTGAATGCCGTGGAGTTGGGAATCAATCCAGGCAAGATCGCCGGTGTCGGTGGTAGTGGCGGTGCTCATGCCATCGCTTCTGCGGCCATGTTGAAAGCTTTCGACGATCCTCTGGAGAGCGCTGGCAGCAGTCCTGTGCCAAATGCTCTCGTGCTTTTCAATCCCGTGCTTGACACGTCAAAGAGCGGCTTTGGCCTTGATCGTTTCCCTGATCCAGGCATGGCCAAGGAGGCCAACCTCATCCGTGCCATCGACAAGGGGCTGCCACCCATGCTCATCATGCACGGAACGGGAGACCGCGTGGTGCCCTTTGCTGGCAGCTACGAGTTTGCCCGCAAGAGCGCCAAGAAGAAGAACATGTGCCGCTTCATCGAGTTCGAAGGCCAGGGGCATGGCTTCTTCAATTTCAATCTCTCCTTCGAAATGTACGAGGCCACCCTCATGGCCATGGACGAGTTCTTCGTCGAGCTTGGCTTCATTGAGGCCGATCCAGATGCTGGGCTTGGAAAGTTTGATTGAGGCGGAAGGATTGCACGGCATTGATTGCGTGAGGAGTATTCGCCCGGTAGATTGTGGCATAAACTCTCCGTATGCGTCTCTCTGCTGACCGCCTGTTTTTATACATGTTCGGGTGCCTGTTCCTTACAGTCTCCGCGCTGGCGGATTTCACCACCGTCTGGTCGCTCGGCACTTGGGATGGGAATCCGCAGGAGTTCGGTGGCGCGAGTGGACCTACATCGGCTCCGGGTAGTGCGACGGTGAAGGACAATGACTACTACTTCGCAGGGACGTATCCGGCACCCGTTGGCACCGTGGTGACAGCGGAACCATGGTCGAACTTTGAGAATGGTCTGGACGGCTGGACGACGACGCGGCGCATTCATTTCAATCTGACCGCTGGGCAGGCAACGAGCACAGCACGGATGCGGCTGAATTTACACCACTGCTGGGGAGGTTGGTGGCAACAGGGCACGAACATTTACATGGAAGGCTACGGCACGCACACCTTTGAGGTGCGCTGGAACGGGGTTCTTATTAGCACGACGAGCGTGACGAATCAGGGCACAGCGATCGTGGAGACGAATGCAGGCACGTTCACGCCTGTGGCAGGGGAAAACATTTTGGAGCTCAGCCGCTCGATACCCCTTTCATCTCCGAACGGCGCGGTGAGTTTTGATGCGCTGACGCTGGAACTGGACCCAACGGCGCTTGTGGATGCTGATGGGGATGGCCTTCCGCGCTGGTGGGAGCAGGATCATGGATTGAGTGATACGTTGCTGGCGGATGCAACTCAGGATGCGGATCAGGATGGGCTGACGAATGCGCAAGAATATACGCGCCAAACGAAGCCGCGTGATGCTGACAGCGATGATGATGGTCTCAAAGATGGAGTGGAGACGGGCTCGGGATCTTTTGTCAGTGCGGCGAACACCGGCACGAACCCGCTCAACGCCGACACCGATGCCGACACCTTAAAGGATGGTGATGAAGTCGCTGCCTCGCCAATGCCGAATCCTAATGCGGCCGACTCCGATGGCGATGGTGCAGGCGATGCCTGGGAAGTGCGAACGGCCTACCTTCCTAATTCGGCCATAAGCACACCTCCGAGCTTCACGGCAGCCATCGGAATCAACTTTGTTTCGGACGTGAACCATCTCAACA
Source organism: Prosthecobacter sp. (assembly GCA_044361885.1). GTDB lineage: Bacteria > Verrucomicrobiota > Verrucomicrobiia > Verrucomicrobiales > Verrucomicrobiaceae > Prosthecobacter. Next base: position 12,606 of record JBIKIA010000077.1, read on the forward strand.
CACTGGCTCCCCAAGCCGTGACAGGTTTGTTTCCTCAGCGGAACTGGAACTGCACTTGGCCCCTGACCGGCTGGAGGAACGGCGCTGGAAGCACGACTGACATTTCTGGCCCTCTGGTGGATAGT
>JBIKIA010000515.1:0-3856 GCA_044361885.1 Prosthecobacter sp.
ACATGCCGAGCAGATCGTGAAGCACGCGCTCGGCAAAGAGTAAGGCGGGTCAGCGAGCCACCTTTAGATAAGCGATCAAATCCGCCAGCGACTGAGGCGTCATCACCACCTCCAGCCCCTCCGGCATCAGTGACGTGCCCGTGCTCTTCAAACTTGAGATCTCGCTTCGCAGCACCGACTTCGTCAGGTTCCCGGCCATCTTCAGCGTCAAACTCGCGCTCGTTTCGGTAGCGATGACGCCATAGAGCTGCTCGCCATTCTTCAGCGTGCAATGATACGCCATGAAGCCCGGCTCGATGATCGCGCTTGGGTCGAGGATGGAGTTGAGCAACTTCTCCGCGTCATGCTGCACCACACTGCGGAGGTCAGGGCCGAGTTCTAGGCCCATGCCGTCGAGTTTGTGGCAACTGATGCACACCTGCGAGAAAACGACCTTCCCCTTCACAGCATCGCCCGTCAGCTTCAGCGCCGGTTTGAACTTCTCCACCACCGCTGCCCGCGTGGCGCTCGTCGAGTCCGCAAACACCTTCTCCGCCATTTGCGCGATGTTCTTCTTCGGATGCTTCATCAATCGTGCCCGCGTCGCCGCGTCACAAGCCTTCGCCTCAGGGCGATTCAACAGCGCTAGCGTCCACGCATCGTTCGAGAGCAGCGTCTCGATGATCTGACCGCGCACCGTCGGCGTGCGCTCCTCAAAGCGCTCCAGCAAAAATGTCTGCCCATACCTCGGTTGCAGTCGTCCCACCAGTCGAAGCACCTCCGCGCTGCCCGTCTTCGCCCAAAGCTCCGGCAACAACTCACGCACCATCTCTCGATGCTCGCGATCCGAGGCCAGCAGCGCCAGCTCCGCCATCGGCGGAGCCTCCTTCGCCGTTTTGACCGTCTCCGACGCCTTTGCGAGCATGTCCGCCATCTTCTTCAATCCCGCCTGCGTCTCCGGCGAACTCACCTGCTTCGCGAATTGAGCCAACGAGAGGTCTTTTTCATTGAGGACAGCCAGAATCTCCACCGCATGCATTTTAGCCTCCAAATGCGACATCAGCGCTGCGATAGCTTTTTCGTTCTTCTCCGCCAAAGCGCACTGGAACAGCTTCCCGATCGCCCCGTTGTTTTCCGGCTCACCACCTTCTGGGAACCTTTCACAAACCCGCTCCAAATGCGGCAGCACCGAACTCATCGCCGCCCCTTGCAACGATGATCCCGCCGGAACTGCATTCAAAAACTCCGCCAGCAAATCCGCCGCCCACTCAAACTTCAACTCCCCCAACGAGCACGCCAGTTGCAACCGCACCTTCTCGTACTTGTCGTTTACGAGCTTCGCGAGAGCGGCATGGAGTGGCAACGAGTCGTCGCCCTTCCATTCGAGCTTCTCGGCCATTTGAAGGGCTTGTTCCCGAACATGCGCAGACTCGTCTCCGAGGAGCTTCATGCAGTCGGAAGTCTTCAGCTTGCCTTGTATGAGAAGCGTCCATGCTGTTTGAGCTTTGACGTTGGCTGCGCCGGCGATCAAAGCATCGCCGACTCCGCTCCATAACGCTTTCATCTGCGCTTTGTCTCTGAGCCAGCCATTGGAAGAATCAAGGTTAATAGGGAGGTTGTCCCATTCGAAGACTGGTTGTGATCCAAAAGAGTCTTTAACAACCCGCCAAATCCGTCCCTTGTCATCTCCTTCGCGGTAGTGCGGCAGGAGCTCGTCTTTGCCGTTTTGCGGCAGCCACTGCGGGTGCTCGATCATGTAGCGATACATGTCAGCGATCCACAGCGCGCCGTCGGGGCCGTTGCGGACCATGACGGGGCGGCACCAGCGGTCTTCGCTGGCGAGGAAGTCCGTCTTCGACTCGGCGGGATCGCGCGTCGCCTTGAACGTTACTTCATCATCCCCCAGCACATGATGCTGAACCAGATTGGCAAACGGCTCGCAGGTGAAGGCATGCGTCTTCCCATCATCAAACAGCACGACATCGCGATACACCTCGATGCCGCAGGCGCTGGTGAAGCGTCCGGCCTGGTCGAAGCTGTGGAAACGCTTCTCCATGCTGCTGGCGGGATAGACGGGCGGATTGCGAGGGAAGAGCTGATGGATCGGGTCCGGCGGGATGACGTGCGGATTTCGGCGCAGGTAGTGATCCTGCAACACATAGTGCCAGAGCGGGAAACTGTTCTGCACGCCGAACCAGTGGCCCCAGTCGTCACGGGCACGACCGAACTGCGAGGGGCCGCTCTGCGGATCAAACTCGCCCGTGTCTGGCTTGAAACGGAAATCGCGGCTGCCGAGGTCGATCTTCTCGCCGGTGAGCTTGCATTCAATTTGAGTGCCTTTGTTGTAGCCGCCGTGATGCGCTCCGGCGGCGCAATACACCCAGCCATCCATGCCCCAGCGCAGGCCGTTCACGCGGAGCTGCTGATTGCCGGTGCTGAAGCCGGTGTAGAGCGCCTTCTTCGTGCCATCCGGCGAAATGAAAAAGATGTCCGGCGCGGCGGTGACAATCACGCCTTCACGCCAGGTGAGGATGCCGGTGGGATAGCTCAAATCGCTGACGATGACGCTGCGCTTGTCGTAGCGACCGTCGCGGTCCGTGTCCTCCAGTCGCACCACACGACCACCGGCCTTGCCATTGCCATCCATGCCGAGCGGGTAGTCCGCCATCTCGATGACCCACAGGCGGCCCTGCTCATCCCAATCAAACGCCACCGGATCGAGCACCACCGGCTCCGCCGCGACAAGCTCGATGCGATACCCCTCACGCACATGCCACTTCTTCGAGGATTCCTCTGGGGAGAGAGGCTGCGAGGCCAATTCGATCTTCGGCGCAGGTGCAGCAGCGGCGGGTTTTTCCAAACCAGCCACCTCGACCTTTTCAAACGCGCCTTCCAGCGGCGCGATGACGGGCAACTCGGCGTCGATCTCCACCTTGCCATTCAGCATCACCTTCACCCGCGAGCCAATGCGTTCCATCTTCACGTCATTCCACGAGCCAGGCTCGATCACCGTCGTCCCGCGCACGATTTGATCCGCTGCGTTGCCATTGAAGACAAACAGCCTGCCTGGCAGCGAATCTTTGTAAGTGCCGCCGATGCCAAGGTGATCCCCCGGAGCCTGCGAATCGCCCTTTGGCCCGCGTGAGATGAGGTAAGCCGTCACGGCACTGACGTTATTCGCCTTCGTGTTGCGGAAGCGCATCGACGCCGACCAGTTCTCATGCCCCTTCAACGATGCCGAGGTCTGCACCTGCGCTCGCTTGGCCTTTTCCTTCCGTGCGACGGCATGTCGCGCGTTGTCATCGGCTACTTTCGAGATGTTCCAAAGCTTCGCGATCAACTCCGGCTCCACCACGCGATCCCAAACGGTGATCTCATCTAGCCGTCCGTCGAGCCCTTTGCCGAAAAGCACCTTACTCTCCGCTTTCCCGGCCTTTCCGGTCAAAACGGGCTTTTCACTGCCATCGAGATGCACGCGCACGTTTTCGCCATTGCGAATGAGCACGGCGAAATGCCAGTCGTCGGCGAAAAGATCCTCTTTCGTCTCTTCACCGCCAATGGTGAGCCTCACATGATGCTGCGCGTCTTGATGCGCCTTCAAGCTAACCCCCAGCGCATTGATCAACTCGCCCGCGCGATCACTCGCGCCGCTCTCGTGGCCGAGCCAGAACCAGAGGGCGATGGAAGCCTGAGTTCCAAGTTTCAGGTTGGAAGTTTCAAGATGGCCGCCAGCGAGGTGGATGGAGCGATTGATTGTGTGAGAACTGGAGAAAGGCGAGGGCTTCAAGGCAGACTCTTCATCGTAGCCAAGACCAGAACCGGCTCCTGGCAGATAAAAAGCATGTCCGCCGATCAATTTGGCCTCTACCCCCACTTC
>JBIKIA010000516.1:0-3853 GCA_044361885.1 Prosthecobacter sp.
GCAGCGCATCAATGCCGCCGCACGTCCCCTCGGCATCACCTACAGCCGTCTCATTGAAGGTCTGAACGCCGCCAGCATCACGATCGACCGCAAGGTCCTCGCCGATCTCGCCGTGCGCGACGAAGCTGCCTTTGCAGCCATCGCCAATCAGGCCAAGGCCGCCCTCGAAAAGAAGGTCGCCGCTCTTGCCGCCGCCTAATCCGCCGCGACAACTACTCCTCAACCACAGCCGGAACCGCAAGGTTCCGGCTGTTTTGTTGGCAGGCGACTCTGACTCCGAAACGCGACGCAAAAAAACCTCCAGGCTCGCGAGGAACCTGGAGGCAGAATGAAAGCAAAGACCGCTTACTTGGCCTTGGCGAAGAGGTCGGCGACAGCGGACCAGTTCACCACGTTCCACCAAGCGGCGATGTAATCAGGGCGCTTGTTCTGATACTTCAGATAATAGGCGTGCTCCCAGACATCACAGCCGAGGATCGGCGTGCCGCTGGCGTCCATGAGCGGATTGTCCTGGTTCGGCGTGGAGGTGACGGCAAGCTTGCCGTCTTTCACGACCAGCCAGGCCCAGCCGGAACCGAAGCGAGTCGCACCCGCTTTGGCGAAGGCTTCTTTGAAGGCGTCGAAGGAACCAAAGGCGGCCGTGATGGCTTCGCCGAGTTCACCGGTCGGAGCACCACCGGCGTTCGGGCCCATGATGTTCCAGAAGAGGCTGTGGTTAAAGTGACCACCGCCATTGTTGCGGACCGCAGCGCGGATGCCTTCCGGCACCGTGCCGATGTTCTTGCAGAGGTCCTCAATGGACAGCGCTTCCAGCTCGGCATTGCCGGCGATGGCGTTGTTCAGGTTGGTGATGTAAGCGTTGTGATGGCGGCCATGATGGATCTCCATCGTGGTGGCGTCGATGTGCGGCTCGAGAGCTGCTTTGTCGTAGGGCAGGGTTGGTAGGGTGTGGGCCATAAGTTTTCGTTTAGTTGGTGTTCGGGACGGTTAAGTAGCGGAGATACGCAGGGCGGCAAGCGGCGGAACCGTTGTTTTTCATTCGGTCGGGCTCGCGAATGGAGATTTCATCCTCTTCTCTTCTCAGAGCTTGGAGGAGTCCGGAGATGCCGGATTCTGTCAGACCGTTGCAGCCTGTTTCCGCTATCCCCTTTGTACTAAGGCAGAGGGTGACAACACAGAGGTGCCGAAAGCGCCATGAGGTGTGGGGTGTTCACCCCATATCCATGGCCTTTTAAATCCAGTAATTGTGACCCGTTACATTGGTTATCAATTAATTACCCTTCACATCAAACTTGCCATGAAACGCCCACCTTTAATTTCGACTGTGAAATCCCTGCCTATCGGACTGATTCTGGCCGTGGCTGTCTTATCCCCGCCTTCGGATGTCGCAGCACAATTGCCACTGGATCTCGGTTCCGCCGCACCTTTTGCCGTTCTCGCAGGTTCAGGCATCACCATCACCGGGGCGACAACGATAGCGGGTGACATCGGCACATTTCCCACCACAAGCATCACCGGCTTTGAAAACGTCACCTTTGCCGGCATCAATCACGCAGGAGATTCCGTCACTCAGGCCGCCAAGACCGACCTCCTGGCCGCCTACAATGATGCCTTCGGACGCACCGCCACCACGACCTACGGCCCCATCTTTGACCTCGGCGGTCTCACCCTGACTTCCGGGGTTTACAATGATCCCACCTCCTTCGGACTGACAGGAACCCTCACGCTGGATGCCTTGGGCGATGCCAATGCAGTCTGGATTTTCCAGGCTGGCTCCACCCTCATCACCGCAACGAACAGCGTGGTGAATCTGGTCGGCGGAGCGCAGGCTGGCAATATCTTCTGGCAGGTCGGAAGCTCGGCCACCCTCGGCACGGGCACGGACTTTGCGGGCAGTATCCTCGCCTCTGAATCCATCACCCTGAACACCGGTGCCATGATCGATGGCGGGCTTTACGCTCTCAATGGCGCTGTCACCCTGGACAATAACACCATTGCCGCCGTGCCGGAGCCCGGCAGCGCCCTACTTCTCGGCGGCGGGCTGACCTTCCTCGCCATCTTCAGACGCCGCTCGGCTGTGAAGAGGCCTTCGTAATAGACCGGCGCGTCTTTTCCCTCCGTGCGCAGCACGTCTCCCAGTCTCCGCGCAAAGCGCGTCTCCGGCTACGCCGTCTCCCCGTCTCCCCGTCTCGCTACCCGCCCCGGCTGGAGAAGCTGTCAGGAGCGCTTTAAAGAGTGCAGAGAGCCTCTTAACCAGAGAAGGCATGGAATTGGAAATGGTTTGAATCCCATTCCCCTAGAGTCGCTCGTAGCTACTGACCTCCCCTGCCCTGGCTTTGGCGGAGGCGGAATTCACTCAGGCGATGGCCGAACGAGCTTTGACCTGGCTGGAAAGGACGTTTCCTTTTTCCTGGAGTACCAAAACATTTTCCCAGAGCACGAAAACTCTGCCGCAGAGTGCGGGAACTTTTTCGTGGAGTACCAGTACTCTGCCGCAAAGAACGGTCACTTTTCCGTGGAGCGCAAATACTCTACCGCAGAGTACGGACACTTTTCCGTGGAGCACGAATACTCTGCCACAAAGTAGGGACACTTTTTCGTGGAGTACGAATACTCCGCCGCAGTGTGCGGACACTTTTTCGCGGAGTACGAATACTCCGCCGCAGTGTGCGGACACTTTTTCGCGGAGTACGAATACTCTGTCGCAGAGTACAGAAACTTTTTCGTGGAGGAAAAGTACTCCGGGGAAAAGTTTCGTGCCTGGAAGGCCGGAGAGCCTGCCAGTGGACCCTTCACCGGGGCTGCCGCCTCTGAGGAGGGTGGGCTGATGGCGCTGTGGTCCAGCGGGGCGACGTGGTCGTCAGGAAACCTTTGGGGTCCGTCTTCGCCGACGGTTCCCACGTTCGAGAACAACAAGAAGAAGAAGCCTAAAAAAATGAAAAGACAACCTTACTACCCCAAAAATCAGGGGGAACAAGCCGAGTGGCATACCAACTTTGCCACCAAACTGCCTGGCTACGCGGCGACATTGTCGCTGACCCAGGCGGAGGAAGACAATGCCGTGGCCGACAATCTGACCATGGCCTACGCGCTGGGAGGCTGGCTGCTGGGGGAGCGAGAGCACTCCACGGCCTGCACCTCAAGCCTGGAAACGCTGAGCTACGGCACCGGCAGTGCCAACTTCACCTTCCCCGTGGCGCAGATCCCGCCACTGCCCACACTGCCCGTCGGCATCACGGGCGTGAAACCCGGTGCGCTGCAACGCACCTTTGACCTGGCGGTGATCCTCAAGCGCAAATCCGGCTACACGGAGGCCATGGGCCTGGACATGGGCATCGTAGGCCCAGAGGCTCCGCCGCCACCGCCGCCGGGTGATGCGCCCGTGCCACGCATTTTTGTGACGGCGATCCCTGGCGACACGAATGAGGTGGGCCGCGTGAAGTTCTTCAAGGACGGCCACGAGTATGTGGTGATGGAGGGCCGCCGTGGCGGTGGTGCCTGGGAGCCGCTGGGGATGCATATGAAGAGTCCCTTTCTGGACACGCGGCCGCTGCTGGTGGCCGGTCAGGCGGAGGTGCGCGAGTATCGTGGCCGCTTCTTTGACAAAGGTGCGAACAGCAGCGGCTGGAGCGATGTGGCGAAGGTCACGGTCGGGCCGTAGCGCCTTAAAGTAACCCTCTTGCTCCTGCAAGAGGAGCGGTGGACTCCCGCCAGCACTTCCCGGCACCTTGCTCATGAAGGTCTGGCGTGGGAGTCACATCCTCAGCTCATCACGCGGAGCGATGATGGCTACCCTGCTCCGCGTCTCAAAGTCTGAAGTCTCGCGGTGCAGCCGCTCTCCAAGTTTTTCTTC
>JBIKIA010000517.1:0-3849 GCA_044361885.1 Prosthecobacter sp.
CCGAAGGGAAGCGCTCAATCGAGCCGCACAGATACACGTAAGCTTCGCGCTGGCCGGTGATCCAACCCGCAATGCGCGGCATGACGTGCTTCAGATAAAAGAGATACGCCGGACGAATCAGAGGCAATGAGGGCAGGGAAAAATCGAGCACGTAAAGCGCACCTTGAGGTGTCAGAACGCGATTCATTTCCTTCAATGCATCGGGCCAGGAGGCCATGTTGCGCAAACCGAAAGCCACCGTCAGCACCTCAAAGCTCGCGTTTTGAAACGGAAGGTTCATACCATCGGCAGCCACAAGCGATTGGATGCTCCGCCGTTGTGCCTCACGCATCATAGGCACCGAGAAATCAGCGCCAAGCACACTGGCCTGCGGACAGGCTTTTTGCACCGTGCCTGCCAGGTCACCACTGCCGGTGGCGAGATCAAGGATGAACGCAGGATTCCGAGCAGCGACGAGTCTCGCGGTCTTGCGCCGCCAGAGGACATCGATCCCCAAACTGAGGACATGATTCGCCAGGACGTAACGGCGGGCGATCCCAGCGAAGGCTTGTTTGACAAATCCGGCGTCTTGCATGGGGAAAGGCATCCCCGTGTCAGGGATGGTGCGCTTGAGAGGACTCGAACCTCCACGATGTTACTCACTAGAACCTGAATCTAGCGCGTCTACCAATTCCGCCACAAGCGCATGAAATCTTACGGGCGCGGATAGTTGACCAAGTCACTGACATCTCAACTGAAAAAACGAAATAGTTGAGATGTGCATGGGCAGAAGATTTCAGCAATCATCGAATACATGACCAAGCTCCGAGGTCTGAGAGCAACTTCATATCGCGTCAAGAAACGACTTGAATGACACCGAAAGTTAAGAATCCTTAAACACATGAACAGCACACTTCTTCCGCGCAGCTTGGCAACCTTGCTTTGCCTCACCTTCTGCACGGCTGTCAGCCTTGGTCAGAACTATGGCTACCCGCAGCAGGCGTCACCACCCCCACAATATCGCCAGCCTGCCCAAGGCTACCCACAGTATCCGCAGCAAAGCTACCCTCAGCAAGGTTACCCCCAACAAGGCTATTCACAGCCCGGCCAGACACAGTATGTGAGCCCGGCACAGTTTCTGCCTACCTTTGGGCGGAAGTTTGGGGAGATGTTTCGCCGTGTCTTTTATGGAGACACTCCGCCCGCCGGCTACAGCCAGCCATCACCTCAGTATCAACAGCCTCAATACCAGCAGCCTTCCGGCAGGCTCGACCAACCGCCTTCTGGCTACAATCAGCGCCCCGCTGCGCCTCCCCAATATCAGACACCAGTTCAGCCGGGATACCCACCGCGCTACGAGGCTCCTCCTGCCCCTCGCGGCACCATTCCAGCCATGCCGCCGACCAGCCGCACAAACTCTGGCTCTTCAAATTCTCCTTCAACGACCAAAAAATCCAGTGCTCAGAATTCAAAGAAGTCTTCCAATTCATCGACACCAAATTCGAGCAAGTACACACCTCCAGCCATCACCCGCGAACCTTCACAGTCACGCTTTGAAGAACAACCTCCGCCCCCCATGCAGGGATCCGGTACGATTCAGGATGCACCTCCGTCCAAGCTTCCAGGCAGCAAACCCAGTGTATCTCAAAACGGACCCAGCACTGAAAAGCCCAATGCCGCCGCAAGCAGTGGCAGCTTTCTGCGTGGCAAGAAAACCGGCAAGGAAGGCCGAGTCATCAGCCCTTATCCACCTTATCGCGAACTCGACGTCTCCGGCCTTTCCAGCGGCTCTCTGGCACTCGACCCCACGACACAAAAGGTCTTCGAAGTGCCTTAACACGATCTCTCTCGGCGCTTGGCATTGCACCCCATATGCGGCATAGGATGGAGGAACCTTCGCCCTCCCCTTCCCCATGTTTTCCACCGGCCAGAAAGTCGTCTGCATCAATGACCAGTTCGAACCCTGGGTCTATGACCTCTACACCGCCCTGCCCAAGAAAGGCCGCACCTATACCGTCCGCGCCGTCGCTCCAGGGCGCTCACAGCCAAAATTCACGGTCAACGATGATGCCGAGATTAAGCTGACGGGGGCCGAGTTCGACATCCTCATTCTGCTCAAAGAACTTCAGAACTCCGAAGACCCGCACTCCAGCATCAAACAGGAGCTCGGCTTCCGCGCTGAGCGCTTCGCCCCGCTGGAGGAGGACAGCGAGGAAGAAGAAGCGGGCGAACTCATCGGCGTCGGCACCGGCAAGGAAGACTGGGAACGCGATCTGCAACCCGGCTGAGCCTTACTCCGGCAACTCCTCGCCATGCGTCTCTGGCAGGAAGGCGAGGAAGACCAGACCGAGCAGGAAAAAGCCGCCCAGGCAGGTGATCGCCATCCGCAGGTCCATCGTGGACTTCATCCACGCGCTCAGCCAGATCAGCACAGGGGCAGCGAGCAGGCGTCCCGAGTTAAAACAAAACCCCGAACCCGTAGCACGCAGATGCGTGGGAAACAGCGCCGGGAAAAAGGCCGCGTAGCCTGCATGGATACCCTGGGCAAAGAATCCAAACATCGGCAGCAGCACGAGCAGCAGCGCATAACTCCCAACCGCCGATGGCAGCCAGCAGATGACCGGCGTCATCACCAGCGCCGCCAGATGCATGATCACAAAGGTCTTCTTGCAACCCCAGCGCGCGCTCAGCGGACCAAAGGCCAGCATTCCCGCCCCGGCACCTGCCGTTTGGATGAAGCCAAAAGCGATCTTCGACTTGCTCGCCCAGTCAGGATCACCCGCACGCTTCAGGAAATCCGCCGCGATGTCCTGCCCGGCGACTACGACACCCCAAAACGTCGCCAGCCCCACCATCGCCAGCAGCGCTCCAAAGATCGCCCGCGAACGCCAGCGCGCATCTCCAAGCAACTCCGTGAAGCTGCCCATGCGCTCCGACTTGCTCGCCCTCGCCGCCTTCCAGGACTCTGGCTCCTTGATGCTCATCCGCACCCACAGCACCAGCAGCGCAGGTACCACGCCCAACAAATAAGCCGTTCGCCATTCCGTGCCCACCCACAAGCCAGCCGCCGCAGCGAGCCACAGACCACAGACACTAGTCGCATGAAAAATGCCGCCCGCGCGCTCACGAGCCTCTTTGGGGAAAACCTCCGCTACCAGCGCCGCACCCACCGCCCATTCACCGCCCACCCCCATCGCAACCAGGAAGCGCAGCGCTCCCACCTGCCAGATCTCATCCGCAAACGCCGTGATGCCCGAGAAGATGGAGTAAAACAAGATCGTCAGCGTCATCACCGGATTCCTCCCCCACTTGTCCGCCAACGAACTGAAGAGTAACCCGCCAAAGGTGCCGCCGAGCAGGAAGATGCCGAGGAAGCGCTCGCCCCACACCTTCACCAAAGGATCATCCGCCTTCACATCGAGCAGACCCGGCAGCATGTCGGCACGCGTCAGATTATAGATCTGCCCCTCAAACGCATCGAAGACCCAGCCCAGCGATGCCACGGTCAGCACGAGCCACTGGTAGCGGGTGACGGAGGAGTACCATTTGGGTGAAGTTGTCATGAGGGAAAAGTTCTCGGGTCTCAGTTTGAGGCGGTGACGCCGTGCTCCCAACAGATAACAGCGAGCCTCGAACGGCGAACGCATTTACACTGGCATCGTCGTCCCTGGAATCGCCACCGGATACCATCCCTCCGCGTCCGGCTTCACCGGCGGCTCCGTCGCCCAGGTGATGTTGTCAGGCACCAGCACCTCCTGCGAGTTCATCGCCTGCTCCCAGGTGATCACCTGCCCCGTGTAGCTCGCCATGCGGCCCATCACGCCCATCATCGTGCTGTGCGCCGCGTAGTCCGCATCATTGCGCACTTTG
>JBIKIA010000518.1:0-3840 GCA_044361885.1 Prosthecobacter sp.
TCCTGGAGCAAGGTGATCTCGGCCCCGAGTCTGGCAGCTGCTGCCCGCACTCTTGGATCGGCATCCGTGGCCGCTTTTTGCAAATGTGCCTTTGTCAGCTTGCCCGTGCCCTGTTGTGTCCACAGGGCATGAAGTCGATGCAGTGGCTTCTCGAAGCGGGTCGGATCTCCGATGTCCTCCCCACTCTCCACCAGCAGTCTTTGCGCCGTGTTTCTCTGCCAGCCATTCGCATGACCGAGCGACTCCATCAGCTCTGCCGTGCTCTTTCCGACTCTCCGCTCTCCGCCCCCGGCTCTGCGCTCACTCACGATCCGCCAGATGCGTCCGTGATCATTTCCCTCGTAGAGTTTGCGCTGCTCGATCTGCTTCGTCAGCCACGGCACGATGAAGATGACGTGCTCGATGATGCCGTGATACATGTCTGCTAGGTAAAGAGCGCCATCAGGCCCGACTCGCGCATTCACTGGGCGGAAGCGCTCGTCAGTGCTGGCGATGAGTTCCTGCTCTGGCGGGAAGAAGCGCGTCGCCTTCGGAGCGATGCCGTCGGTGAGCTTCAGCGTGCCGACTAGATGCCCGGCGGAGTCTGGCACAAAGACATTGCCGTGCATCTCCGACGGGAATTGGTCGCCATCATAGAAGCAGGTGCCTGAAACAATGGTGTAGGTGCGCAGGCGTCCGTCATCTCGCAGCTCCAGCGCGCCGAGCGTCACCGCTGGTGTCACACGGATGGGAAAGCATTCCTGCGCCTCCTTCGCGACATTCACATTCACGCCGAAACTTCCGCGACCACCGCGCTGCGCGAGTTTGGCGAGGTTCGGATGCCGCATTAGCGACTCCGCGGGGAGCAGATCCATGTGCATGGCGCTGTTTTCATAGCAGGAAATGAAGCGGCCCGTTTCATCAAAGCTCACGCCGAACTGTCCGCGATGCAGCGTCGGTTCGTCGATCAGCTTTCCATCCTTCCACTGATAGCGATGCGGCCAGTCCGCGCAGTGCAGCCAGTTATCGATGCCGCGTCGCAGTCCATTCGCCGTGTGCTGCGGATTTCCACCCACGCCCATGGTGCCCACCAGCGTTCGCTTGTCGCAGACCAGATCACCGTTCGCATCCTCGCAGAACCACAGCTTCGGCGGTTCCTGCAAAAGAATGCCGCCTTTCACCAAGGCAAAGCTTCGCGGCATGACCAGCTTGTCGAGAAAGACGGTGTTCTTGTCCGCCTTGCCGTCGCCGTTGGTATCCTCAAGCACCACCACGCGGCAGATCGGGTCGCCTTCGCCGCTGCCCTGCACATCCCGCATGTAGCCCTGATACTCCACCACCCAAATGCGCCCCTCGGGATCAAACTCAAAGAAGATCGGGCACTGCACCATCGGCTCGCAGGCCACCAGCTCCGCGCGGTAGCCGGGTGCCAGCTTAAAGGTCTTCGCCTCCTCTTCTGCCGAAAGCACCGGTGCTGGCGGAACTTGAATGCGTTTAAAAAGTTCCTCCCCCTTTTCCCAATCCGCCCAGCCCGTCAGTGCTGACGGGGGACGTGAGCGGGGACGATCGGCGGGAACCGTGCCAGTTTGAGCGTGGGTTTGGCTGGTAAGTAGAAGCGCGAGCAGAAACAAGCGGTGTGGCATGAATGAACTACGCTCCCAGTCGCGGCAGCCTTAAATGATGTTTTATCGTCTGTTTTGGCGACAGGAGGCCGTGCGAATTCTCATTCACACCTTTTGGAAGAGACTCTCATGTCGAAGACTGATTTCCTCCTCGACGCTCGATCTCCTCTTCGGTATGCGTTGAGTTCACTTTTCCAATCATGCGCAACGGTATCCTGGCAGGCGGCAATTACATCATCGACTACGTCAAGCTCATCAACAGCTACCCGGAGCAGGACATGCTGGCGGACATCCGCAGCGAGACCTCCAGCAACGGCGGGGGCCCTTACAATGTGCTGAAGGATCTCGCGGCCATGGGTGTCGGCTACCCACTTTCCGCCGCCGGACTGGTGGGCAAGGACGCGAATGGGGACTGGATCATGCGGGACTGCCAGAAGGCTGGCATCATGACGGTTCAACTCCGCCAGACAGACCGCGCGCCGACCTCCTACACGGATGCGATGACGGTGATCTCCACAGGGCGGCGCACCTTCTTCCATCAGCGTGGCGCAAATGCGCTGCTCGGGGAAGGGGACTTCGATTTCTCCCGCACGACGGCGCGGGTGTTTCACCTCGGCTACCTCATGCTGCTGGATGAGATGGATCGCCTCCTGCCCGATGGCAGCACGCCAGCGGCACGAGTTTTGGCAAAGGCGCGTGCCGCGGGGCTGATCACTACGGTGGACATCGTGAGCACGGAGAACCCGAACTTCCGCGAAGTCGCCGAAGCAGCGCTGCCGCATACGGACTACCTTATCATCAATGAGGTGGAGGCGGGGAAGATCGTGGGGATGAATCTCAAAACCGTGCCAGTGAGCATCGCCGCTGTTTCCGATGCCGCCCGTGCTCTGCTGGCGAAGGGCGTGCGCAAGCAAGTGGTCATTCATTTCGAAGCCGGTGCGGTAGTGGCGGACAGCGAGGGGCATGTGAGCATCCAGGAATCACTGAACTTGCCCCAAGGGTTTATCGTGGGTGCCACGGGTGCGGGAGATGCCTTTGCGGCAGGTTATCTGCACGGCATCCACGAAGGATGGTCCATCGCGGACTGCCTGACTCTCGCGGTCTGCTCGGCTGCTGCTTGTTTGACCCATCCCACGCCTTCGGAGGGACTGCGTCCGGTGGCGGAGTGCCTGCGTCTCGCCGATGAACACGGATTCCGCCTGCCATGAAACGCACCTTGCTGACTGAAGAAGAACTCGCCGCCGCACTCGCCACGCTGGAGGGCTGGAGTGTGGAAGGGACTGAACTGGTGAAGACCTTCCGCTTCACCTCTTATCTCGCGGGCATCGACTTTGTGAGTCGTCTCGGTCATGCCGCAGAAGCGATGAATCATCATCCCGACCTGCTCGTGGGCTGGCGGAAAATGACGATGCGTATCTCCACGCACAGTGCCGGTGGTTTGACGGATCTGGATGTGGCGCTGGCTCGTGAAGCGGATCGCCTAGCGGCCTGATCAAAGCGCGGCCTTCACCGCGTCAGCCGCCTGCACACCTCGTGTGTAGGCTTCCTCAAAGAGCGCCATGCCGCTCATGTCACTGTGGGCAAAGTAGATGGGCGCGCGATGCTGCTGCATGAACTCGCGCTCTTTTCCCCAAAGGAAACCAGGACGAGGACGGATCATGCCATGGCCCCAGAGCCAGACATCGACTCGCTGCACCTGTTCGCGCAGATCAGGATGTGGTGCGGCGAGGGCGCTGAAGACTCGTTCGCTCCATTGCTCATGCGTATGCGTGAGCATCCACTCGCGCAGCTTTGCCGGAGGCTGGCCGCACAAGGTCTCGTAGTGAGTGATCACGGTCTCGATGGGGCGCGAGGAGAGGCTTTGATGCCCGGCATTCACATAACCGAGTAAGTCACTGCCATAGACCACATTATCCCAGGCCGGATGCACGCCCGGGCTGGGCGGCAGCTCATGCAACGTGAGATTCGCCACGACCCAGGGCGAGTATTCGAGACTCGTGATCGGCGTGAGCCCCGGAATGATCCGCTGCGCGATGAAGCGCGGCAGGGCGCAGATGCAGGCTTTCGCCGTGAAGCGAGTGACGCTGCCATCCGAGGTATCAAGCGCATCCACCTCGACCCCGCCGGTCACCGCTTCGATGCGAGTGACGAGATGATTTGGGCGGATGTCTGGCAAACCAAGGCGCAGTTGTTTCACCAGCCAGCCATTGCCTTCCGGCCATGTCAGCACGGTTTCATG
>JBIKIA010000519.1:0-3838 GCA_044361885.1 Prosthecobacter sp.
CTCCACGTCACGACGTAATGAGGCGATTTCTTCAGAGTGTGTTGGTTCGGAGTTCATGGGTGGAACAAGATCTCACATCCGCTCCGTGGTCTCGATGCCGAGCAGGCCAAGCCCCGTCTTGAGGACGCGGCTCGTCGCTTCGCAAAGAGTGAGTCGGGTGTTGCGGACGGTGCCTTCACTGCGCAGCACGTTGCAGGCTTCGTAGAAGCTGTGGTAGGTGTTGGCCAGCTCGAAGAGGTAGGTGGCGAGGGTGTTCGGGCGATGGTCGATGAGCACGTCGTGCGTGGTCTCGGCGAACTGGGCGAGCTTCATGGCGAGGGCGCGCTCGGCGGGCTCGATGATGGCGAGATCGGCGGTTAGCGTGACGGCACCTTCGAGCTTCCTGAAGATGCTGCGCGTGCGGACGTAGGCGTTCAGCAGGTAGGGCGCGGTGTTGCCTTGCAGGCTGAGCATTTTGTCCCAACTGAATTTGTAGTCGGTGAGGCGGTTCTGGCTGAGTTCGGCATACTTCACGGAGCCGGTGCCGATGATGCGGGCGATCTCGTCCTTCTCGCTGTCGCTGAGGCCCTGCTCCTTTTCATCGGCAGCAGCGCGGGCGCGTTCGATGGCTTCCTCGATGACCTCCAGCAGGCCGACGGTCTCGCCACTGCGGGTTTTGAACATCTTGCCATCAGGTCCGAGGATGCTGCCGAACGCGATGTGCGTCATCTCGGTGGTCACACCGCGACGTTTCGCGGCGGCGAAGAGCTGCCTGAAATGGAGCTGCTGCGGCGCACCGACGACGTACCAGATCTGGTCCGCACTCCATTCCTTCACGCGGTAGTCGATGGTGGCGAGATCGGAGGTGGCATAGAGGAATCCGCCATCTGTTTTGCGGATGATGCAGGGCGCGACCTTCCATTCGTCTTTGTCGCGGATGAGGAAGGGATCTTCCTCGGGCTTCACGCTGCCATCGGTCATGACCACGATGGCTCCATCACTCTCCTGGGCGATGCCTTTGGCGAGCATGTCCTCCACGAGCGGCGCGAGTGCGTCATTGTAGAAACTCTCGCCGAGGTAGTGGTCAAACTTGATGTCGAGGGTGCCATAGACCTTCTCGAGCTGCTCCAGGGTGAGGCGCACGCATTCCTTCCAGATGGCGAGGTTGTCGGCATCGCCCTGCTGGAGCTTCACGAGTTCGCCTTTGCAAATGGCGAGCACGGCTTCGTCAGCTTTCGCGGCGGCGTTGATGCTTTTATAAGCACGCACGAGTTCGTGAATGGGGTCCTTTTTCAGCGCCTCATGATCGAGCTGCGTCTTCCAGCCATGGATGATCATGCCGAACTGCGTGCCCCAGTCGCCGACGTGATTGTCGGTGATGACGGTGTGGCCGATGAAGCGCGCCACACGAGCCAGCGAGTCGCCAATGAAGGTGCTGCGGATGTGGCCGACGTGCATCGGTTTGGCGATGTTTGGAGCGGAGAAATCGACAACGATGCGCTTCGCTTCTGCGACAGGCGGGACGCCGGCTTTGTCATCCTGCGTGATGAACGCCAGCTTCTGCGCGAGGGCTCCAGGAGCAAGGGTGATGTTCAGGAAGCCGGGTCCATCGATGGTGACTTTTTCGATGAGGTCATCCACGGCGAGGTGGTCCACGATCTGCTGCGCCAGCGCGCGCGGGTTCGTCTTGAGCTGCTTCGCGAGGGTCATCGCCGCATTGCTCTGGTAGTCACCAAAGCGCGTGTCCGAGGCGATGACGACAGCAGGCATGAAGCCCTCTGGCAAAGCAATGCCAGCGGCGGAAAAGGCGGCTTGGAGACGATCAGTAAGGACGGCGCGAAACATGGGCGCGCATCTTGAATGACGAATGCGTATTGTCGAATGCCGAATGGAGATCGGCCAACGTTGACGACGATTCCAGCGCCAGCCGAGCCCCGAAGGCGCCCAGACTGGGAATAGAAAGCCCCGTGGGACGCTTGGACCCACGGGGCTGCGGAAGAACTTCTGCGAATGCGGGCTCAGCCGAAGAGGGAAACGACGGGTTTGCCTTTGTCAGAGACGGTGAAGGGGCGCTTCGACGGGGAGTAGAGCACCTGATCCAGAGGCAGGCCGAGGGCGTAGGCAATGGTGGCGTTGAGTTCGGGCACGCCGACTGGATTCTCGGCCACTTTGTCGCCCTGCTCATCCGTGGCACCATGGACCTGACCACCGCGGATGCCGCCGCCGGCGAGCACGCAACTGAAGCCCGCAGGATGGTGGTCGCGTCCATCATTCTGATTGATCTCAGGCGTGCGGCCGAATTCCGTGGCGAGGACGACGAGGGTGTCATTCAACATGCCGCGTGACTCCAGATCCTGGAGGAGAGTGCTGAGAGCAGCGTCGAGTTCATCCGCCAGCTCGGGGACGCGGGTGAAGTTGGCATTGTGGGTGTCCCAGCTTCCAAAGGTGACTTCGATGTGACGAACGCCGTGCTCGACGAGGCGGCGGGCGAGGAGACACCCCTGGCCGAAACGGTCACGGCCATACTTGTCACGCAGTTTGGCATCCTCGGCATCGAGGTCGAAGGCCTTGAGTTCCTCGCTCTTCATCATCTTGATGGCGTCGTCATACATGTCGCTGTAGGCGCGGACGTTTTTGACATTGTAGGTCTCGGCGAATTTGGCGTCGAGACCCTTGGCCACCTGGAGGCGGTCCATCATGCGCTCTTCGGTGAACCAAGAGTTCGGGCGGACATTGGAGATGCCGCTTTCTGGATCATTGATCATGAGCGGGGCGAACTTGGCCTCGAAGAAGCCTGCGCCGGGATGGCGGCTATCATTACCGATCATGACGCTGCCAGGAAGGGTGGGGTTGCCACGGCCTTGGAATTTCTCCAGCCAGGCACCCATGGAGGGATGCTTGATGCTGCTGCGCTGGGTGTAGCTGGTGTGCTGGTAGTACTGACCCTGCTCATGCGCGCCCTGATTTGAGGTCATGCCACGAAGGATGGCGATCTTGTCCGCCTGACGTGCCATGAGGGGGAGGTTTTCGCTGAGGCGGATGCCATCGACGTTGGTGTTGATGGTCTTAGTGAGACCCATGACATCTTTGTTGTCAGGCTTCGGGTCAAAGGTATCGAGATGGCTCATGCCGCCGGTCATGTACAAGTAGATGACGTTGCGAGCGGTGGGGACCTGCTTGAGCGGGCTGGTGTTTTCACCGGGAATGGCGAAGGCCTTGCCACCGAGCTGGCTGAGCGCGGTAACACCGAGGAAAGATTGCGCGGCTTTGGTGACGAAGACGCGGCGGGAGAGATCTGAGGAGTGAGCCATGGGGGGAATAAGGTTCGGCGCCCATTAACGCACCTGCCCCGGCCAGCTTGCAGAAAAATTGGCCGGGGAAAATTTCCCTTGGGCCGCCCACGAGAGGCATTGGGATTCATCAAAGGCCTCCAGGAAGTCTGCTTTTGTAAGCTAGGTGATCTTTAACCGAAATGGTGATGGCCAAGCCTCTGCGGCGGCTGCCGAAATGACGAGTGTGTGCACCGCATGGGTCTTTACGAGCTGTTTACCGAGAAGAGCTTGTGCCCATAGGGGGCGTTGTCGTAAGTTTCAGTCATGCACACGAAGCTTCTTCTCTGGTTTCTTTCCATGGCGGCTCTGGCCGGCACTCTGGCGGGGGCTGAACCATTCCAGACCAAGCCAAATCAAGTTAGGCCAGTGCGCACGTATCAGGATTTTTTGGCCGCTTTACCCAAAGATCTGGAGCCGGAGAACGCGAGGAACTGGTCCGACGCGCAGAAGGAGGTGGCCAATGGCATCTTTAAAAAGAAGCTCGTGGACACCAAGCGCCCAGTCCGCATGCGCTTCAAGGTGCGCGG
>JBIKIA010000079.1:0-12631 GCA_044361885.1 Prosthecobacter sp.
TGCTTGCCATTGGTCGTCACGGCGGTGGTAAAAACGCGTTTCTTATTCGTTCAAAGCCACCCTTCACTAACTGGAGTCGCCAATCTCTCGACCGCCCAGTCGGCGGCCCGCTTGTGGTGAAATGGGGAGATCGCGTCATTGTTGGTGGACGCAAGACCACGAAGGAGAAGGGTGCAAAGACCTCACTTTGCTGGCTTGTTGGCGATGAGTTGCAGGAGTTCGCCGAACTCCCCAGCGGTGGCGACAACTCGTATCCGGGCTTTGTTGCACTATCTGAAAAGCGGGCGCTCGTTTCCTATTACTCCAGTCATGAGAAGGACGATGCCGGCAAGACGATCACTGCGATCTACATGGCGGAACTCAGCCTCCAATGACGAACCCAGCAAGCTCGGACGCACTTCATGAACCGCAACTCACGCTTTCTAAAGCTGCTAAGCCTCTTGGCGGGCACCAGCTTGTCGGCGGGAGAAGCGGTGCCCTTGCATGAGCAAATCGATGGCTTGATGGCGAAGGATTGGGCGGTTGCAAAGATCACTCCGGCAGTCACAAGCACGGATGCGGATTTTTTCCGAAGACTGAATCTAGATCTGAATGGCGTGATCCCGACGCCAGCCGAGACAAAGGCGTTCCTGGACGACCGACGAGCTGACAAGCGCTCGCGAGCAATCGATGCACTGCTCGCACGGTCTGAGTATGCGCTGCACATGGCACGAGTCTTCGACGTGATCCTCGCTGAGCGTCGGCTGCCTGCGGTGAAGTCGTATGATGTCGCTGCTACGGCTTGGCGGGGCTATCTGGCGGAGTCCTTCGCGGCAAACAAGCCGTGGGATGTGATGGCGCGAGAGATCTTGGCTAGTGATGGCAGCGACGAGTCACAGCCAGGGGCGGTGAAGTTTTATATCGCTCGTGATGCTGAGCCGCATCAACTCACGCGTGATGTGGCACGCGTATTTCTCGGCACGGACCTGCAATGTGCTCAGTGCCACGATGATCCCCGGTTCGATGACTACAAGCAGGCAGACTACTTCGGTATCTATGCGTTCGTGAGCCGCCTTTCGTTCTTCCGCGACAACAAGCTGAACCGTTCCTTCGTCGGCGAGAAAGCGGTGGGCGATGTCACCTTCACTTCCGTTTTCACGACAAAGCAGGGCAAGACGGACCCGCGTCTTCCGGGCGGCAAGATGATCGCTGATCCGAAGCTGGAGAAGGAGTATGTCACGGCTCCGAGCAACTCGGCACGAGGAGTACCGGTTTACAGTCGGCGCAAACAACTGGCCGAACAGATGCCGCGTGCGGAGACGCCGGGTTTTTCCAGAAACCTCGGCAACAGGCTTTGGGCGCTGATGTTCGGCCGGGGTCTGGTGCATCCGCTCGACTTGCATCACGCCAAGAATCCGCCATCGCATCCGGCAGTGCTCGCAGCTATCGAGCAGTGGCTGGTGCAGCACCGCTACGACATCAAAGGATGCCTGCGCGAGATCGCACTGAGTCGCTGCTATCAGAAGTCGAGCGAACTACCGGGCGGGGTCGAGCCTCCAGTGGACGCATTTGCTGCTGCGGCTATGCGGGCGCTCACGCCAGAGCAGATGCGCTGGTCCTTGCTGCAGGTGACGGGTCGCATGGATACTCATTTTCTCCGCACGCTGGAACAGCTCAAAAAGACCAAGCCCGCTGAAGTCGAAACCAAGCTCAAAGATTGGCACTGGAAGAAAGACGGCTACGAACTGCTCGAAAAGCAATCCAGCGCCGTGATCGCCGCCTTTTCGCCCCTGCCGGGCACCGATGACAGCAAGATCGATCCTGTCGTCGATCACGCGCTCTTCCTGCTGAACAGCCCCAAGATCATCGAGCTCATCAAAGTGGCTCCTGGCACCTCGTTTGATCGCTGGGCGGCTTTGAGTGATCCTGCGGCACTCGCTGAGGATCTTTATCTCAGCCTTTTGAATCGCAGACCCATTGCGCAAGAGACGGAGGAAGTCACCGGCCTCATGAAAAGCACCAAGACGCCCAAGGAGCGGGCAGAAGCCTTGCAGCCGCTCGTGTGGGGCTTGCTCTTATCGGCTGAGTTTCGTTTTAACCACTGATCGTATGCAACCCAACCTCACTCGCCGCCAAGCCATCACACGCACGCTCGGACTCGCCGGAGCAGCTGCCATGGCACCATCGGCCCTCGCGGCATCGCCACATCGGAAGCAACTGCTCGTGCTGTTTCTCTCCGGTGGTGCGAGCCAGCTCGAGACGTGGGACCCAAAGCCAGGCACCAAGTTCGGTGGCCCGTTTCGCGCCATCAACACCTCACTTGATGGTGCGCGCATCGGCGAGCTGCTGCCGCGCACGGCGAAGATCATGCACAAGCTCGCTGTGGTGCGCAGCGTGAACTCGAATCTGCCAGATCACGAAAAAGGCCACTACGCGATCCAAGCTGGCCGCCTGGCCCCTGGCTATCCGGTGCTCGGATCAGCAGTGGCGAAGCTGCTGGAACAACCCGGTGATGTGCTGCCCGGTTACATCACACTGCGACGCGATGGACCGAAAGCCTACACAGACACAGGTGACGCTGGCTTTCTCGGCGCAAAGTATGAAGGCGTGCGCGTCATCAATGGCCTGCCGCCAGACAATCTCATCGTGCCCGCTGGCATCAATGCCGCTGCGCTCCAGACACGCGATGCCGCACGCCGCGCTGCGGATGAACGCTTCCTCCGCACCCATGCGAAGGCACCGATCAACGGCTACGGCACCACCTTTGACCAAGCCAGGGCGCTCATGCAACGGCGCGAGATTTTTGATCTCAAGGCCGAGTCGCCCAAGGATATCGAGCGCTATGGCCGCCACGACTTCGGCCAGAATTGCATGCTCGCACGCCGATTGCTCGAAGCCGGTGTGCCCTGCGTGCGCGTGGTGCATTTCGACTGGGACGCGCACCAGGACAACTTCTACTGGCACCAGATGCGCTGCGCAGAGTTTGATCGCACCTTTGTCACGCTGCTCGATGACCTGGAACAGCGCGGCATGCTGGAGCACACGCTCGTCGTCGTCACTGGCGAGATGGGCCGCACGCCGCAGATCAACAACTTCGGCGGACGTGATCACTGGGGCCGTGCGTGGTCCGTGGCGATGGCGGGCTGCGGCATCAAACAGGGAGTGGTGCATGGCATGACCAATGACCTTGGCACAGAGGTCAAAGAGGACGAGGTCGGCATCGGTGATCTCTTTCACACCTACCTCACCGCGCTCGGCATCGACTCCAGCGCCGACTACCATCTCAACGGCCAGACCAATCCAGTCGCCGATCCTGCTGCCGGGCCAATCAAAGCCGTGTTGGCGTAAACCACTCGCGCTTATGCCCGCCAACCCGACCAAAACCAAACTCGTCATCGAGCACAAGCATGAGGTGCCCCTCATGAGTTGCGTCTTTTCGCCAAACGGCAAGCACCTGCTGGCGGGTGGACGTGATTCTGGAGTCGTGTGCATTGAGGTTGCCAGCGGCAAAAAAACGATGCTCACCGGACATGATAGCTGGGTCGGCGACATGGCGCGTGCTTGCGGTGAACTGGTGCTCACCAGCGATTACGTCGGAGGCGTCATCGCATGGGATTGCAGCAGAGAATTGCCCGAGCTGCGCTGGAAAATCGCGGCCCACCCCAGCACCATCCGCGCTCTCGCTGTGAGTGCCGATTGCAAGAACTTCGTCACCGGAGACCGTGATGGCACCGTGCGTCTGTGGCAGAGCAGCGACGGCAAAATGATGCGCGAGTTACCCAAGAACGAGCATCCCATCTACGGACTCGCATTGCACCCAGATGGCAAACGCATCATCACCGCTGACCGCCGACCGCAAAAGCCAACGATCCAAGTATGGGACATCGCCAGTGGCAAAGAACTGCTGAAAATCGAAGTGCCCGAGCTCTCTGGCTATCGTCGTGTGGAAGACATCGAGTGGGGCGGCATCCGCAGCCTCACGCTCTCCGCAGATGGCAGCCTGATCATGGCCTGCGGACGTGCAGGATATGACGGCCCGGCCAGCATGCTGCTTTACGACATCGCCAGCGGCAAACTGCACCGCAAACTCTCCTCCACGCTCAAAGGATTCTGCTACAGCGCCCGCTGTCATCGCGATGGCTTTGTCATGGCCGCCAGCGGCGAGATCGCCAAGGGCGAGTTTCGTGCCTGGAAGACCGATCAGGACAAATCCCTCGCCGACACTGCCACAGCAGGCCCCTGCACCGCTCTCGACATTCACCCCGACAACACACGCTTCGCCGTCACTCAAGCCATTGGAAAAAGTTCATATCCTGAATCGGGCGTGCTGGCGATCTACGAGTGGCAGGCGTGAATCATGGCTCGCCGCAACAAAGTTCACAGACATCCTGCTCCAAACCCGTAATCCAACACCACCATGCTCACGCCTACACGTCGCCGCTTTTTTGAAGACTCCTTGATGGCTGCTGCCGCCATCGCACTGCCAAAATCACTCGTCGCAGCCGATCCCTCACCCGTTTCGCCAAATGAGAAGATCACCGCTGCCATCATTGGATGCGGGATTCGTGGGAAAGCGCATGCGCGGGAGCTGGCACGGCTGGCGGACTGCGATGTGGCGTATGTTTGCGATCCAGACCTCGACCGTGTGGATGAAGTGGGCGCGCTGCTCGTCGAGTTGAAGCGACCGATGCCGAAGAAGGTGCAGGACTTGCGGAAGGTGCTCGAAGACAAATCCGTCGATGTCGTTTTCATCGCCACGCCGAACCACTGGCATGCGCTGGCGGCGATCTGGGCGATGCAGGCGGGCAAGGACGTGTATGTGGAGAAACCCGTGAGCCACAACGTCGTTGAAGGCCGCCGCATTGTGCAGGTAGCACGCAAATTGGGCCGCATCGCACAGACAGGCACGCAGAACCGCTCGCGTGGTGCTTTGGCGGAGGCGGTGAAGTTTATGCGCGAGGGCAAACTGGGCGACGTGAAGCTGGCGAAGAGCATCATCTACAGCGGACGCGGCAGCATCGGCGGCCCGGCGGAGTGCGCGATGCCTCCGCGATGCGATTACGACCTGTGGGCAGGCCCGGCGCCGATGACGAAGCTCACACGGCCGAAGTTCCACTACGATTGGCATTGGTTCTGGGACACCGGCAGCGGCGAGATCGGCAACAACAACGTCCACTCGCTCGACATCTGCCGCTGGGGCCTCGGCGTGACAGGATTGGGCCGCAGCGTAATGAGTTACGGTGGTCGTCTCGGCTATACCGACGTGGCAGAGACACCCAACTCGCAAGTCGGCATCTTCGACTTTGGCGACAAAACCATCGTCTCCGAAACACGCGGCCTCAAAACGGCTCCATTCCATCCCACGATCAAATCCATGTGGTTCTTCTACGGCAGCGAAGGCATCATCGCCGACACGAGTCTCTTTGATCCCAAAGGCAACCTCGTCCGCGCCTTTGAAGGCAAATCCGAGAACCACTTCGCCAACTTCCTCCGCGCCGTGCGCAGTCGCAAGCACACCGACCTCGCCGCTGACATCGAAGAAGGCCACCAAAGCACCGCACTCTGCCACATCGCGAACATCTCGTATCGCCTCGGCTCGAAAACCTCCGTGAACGACATCTCGAAAGCTCTTGGCGACATTAAAGCCCACGAAGACGTGCAGGACACTTTGGAGCGCACGAAGCACTATCTCGCTGAAGCCGGTGTCGATCTCGACAAGACCAAACTCACGCTCGGCCAGCATCTCCGCGTCGATGGCGACAAAGAAAGCTTCCTCGACAATGCCGCCGCGAATGCGCTGCTCACCCGCGAGTATCGCGCGCCGTTTGTGGTGCCGAAGACGAGTGAGATTTGAAGTGCCAAGCTCGTTTGGAACTCATGCGCTCCATTCTCCTCGCGTTGCTCGCCGTGCCTGCTTTTGCCGCTGAACCTGTCGTTTTTGTCTCTGCCTTCGCTTCAGGCGAAAAGGCGGGGATTCATGCGTTTGGCTTCGATTCTGAGAAAGGCACGCTAAAGTCGCTGAAACGCACCACGGGCATGCAGAGCCCGTTTTTCATCGCGATCTCGCCGGACAGGCGGTTCTTGTACTCGATCGACGAATTTGGCGGGAAGGACAATTTCGTCGCCGCCTTTGCCATCGAGGGCCGCGGTGGCGATTTGCGACCGCTGAATCGCCAAAACACGCGCGGAACGGCCTCGTGCTTTGTGGAAGTCGATCCCACGGGCAAGTCGGTGCTCGTCGCGAATTACAGCAGTGGCAACGTGACCTCGCTGCCGGTGAAAACGGATGGCTCGCTCGGTGAAGCGGTATCGTTTTTCCAGCATAGTGGCTCCAGTGCCGACCCAGAGCGCCAGAAAGGACCGAACGCACACTGCTTCGTCGTCAGTCCCGATGGCAAACACGCGCTCGCCTGCGATCTCGGCATCGACAAGGTCATGATCTACACGCTCGACGCCGCCAGCTCGAAACTCGCGCCGAACGCCGCGCAACCCTTCGCCAAGCTCACCCCCGGCAGCGGCCCGCGTCACCTGATCTTTCACCCCGGCGGCAAGCTCGTCTATGTCATCAACGAACTTGCTAACACGATCACCGTCTTCGACTGGAATGCCGCCGATGGCACACTGAAGGAGAAACAAACCATCGCCACACTGCCGAAGGACTTCTCTGGCAAAAGCTACACCGCTGATCTGAAGATCACTCCTGATGGCAAGTTCCTCTACGGCACCAATCGCGGTCACGACAGCCTCGCCAGCTATCGTATCGCCGACGATGGCAAACTCAGTCTCATCGGCATCCAGCCCAGCGGAGGCAAAGGCCCGCAGAATCTGCTGATCACGCCGGATGGCCGCTGGCTGCTTTGCGCGAACATGCCAGGGAACAACGTGATCGTCTTCCAGATCAACTCCGCAAGCGGCGCGATCAAGGCACACGGCGATCCCGTCGATGTGCCTATGGCCTCGTGCATTCGCTGGATGGAGTGAGTTCACCTTTTCACATGATGCATCACTCAAGTTCCTCTTTGTGGGCAGTGACAAGGCGGATGAGCTTTGTTATCAGCCTCGGGGCTGTGGTTTCCTTCGGAGGTCTGGATGCAGCTCATGCTGAATCAACCTCCATCCAGACGAAGCGAGTCCATCTCGGCAAGGCTGGCCAATTTGAATGGGAGATCTTCAAAGATCATCCCGTCGATACAGAGCGCTTGGAAGTGCGATTTGAGGCAAAAGCCAACACGACGGAGCACACCCTGCGCATCTGGCAACGGGATGTGAAGCAGACCTGGCCCGTGTTGCTCAACAGCCGCAGACTCGGCTCACTCACGTTGGCGGAAACAGCTCTCGAATGCGTGCTCGCCGTGCCGGTTGGAGCTTTGCGCGATGGCGAGAATGTGCTCGTGATCGAAGCGCCTGCGCAGCTCGATGACATCGAAGTCGGGCCGGTGATTCTCGACACGCAGCCGGTCTTGGAGGCCATCGCTGGCTCGACGCTTCAAGTATCTGTCACGGATGCTCAAACGAGCGAAGCCCTTCCATGCCGCCTCACGCTCACGCGAGTTGATGGCACGCTGCAACCACTGAGCGCCGAGCCTGCGGGCGATGTGGCAACGCGAGTTGGCGTCGTTTATGCCAAGCATGGTAAAATCACGCTCTCCGTGCCGCCGGGCGACTATGTGCTCCATGCCGGACGCGGTTTTGAATGGAGCCTAGAGACACAGAAGCTGTCTTTAAAAAGTGGCGATACTCAGGAGGTGAAGTTCGGACTGAAACGTGAAGTGGATACGAATGGCTGGATCGCTACCGATAGCCATATCCACACACTCACGCACAGTGGTCATGGCGATGCGAAGATCGAGGAGCGCATGATCACCATCGCTGGCGAAGGCATCGAGCTGGCCATCGCCACGGATCACAATCATCACACGGACTACGGGCCCATCGCCGCAAGCGTTGGTGTGGCAGATCGCTTCACTTCCGTCGTCGGCAATGAGGTCACGACGAAGCACGGCCACTTCAATGCCTTCCCCATTCAGCCCGGTGCCGCCTTGATGAATCACAACGAGCAGGACTGGGCGAAGCTCCTTCCCGCCATCCGCGCCACGCCGGGCGTGAAGGTGATCACGCTGAATCATCCGCGCGATCTCCACAGCGGCTTCGTGCCTCTCGGCGGTCTCCAGTTCAACCCAACCACGGGCAAGCATCGTCATGCGGACGCGCTCGATATTGATGCGCTGGAGGTCATCACCTCCGGTGCCATGCAGTCAGACATCCACCTGCTGTATCGGGACTGGTTCGCGCTGCTGAATCGCGGGCATCGCATCGCGGCGATTGCCTCCAGCGATACGCATGATGTGAACCGCTTCATCCTCGGCCAGGGGCGCACCTATGTGGCGACAAAGGATGGCAACCCCGCACAACTCGATCTCGATGAAGTCTGGCGCAGCTATCAGGAAAGTCGCCTTCTCGTGAGTCTCGGCTTGATGACGACACTCACGGTCGATGACCGCTTCACCGTCGGAGATCTCGCGACAGACCTTGGCGAGCAAATCAAAGTCGAGGCAGTCGTCAGCGGCCCGGCCTGGGTCACAGCAGATCGCATCGAAATCTACGCCAATGGCATCCTTATCCGCGAGCAGTGCATCAAGGATGAACATCGTGCTGGTGAGAAGGCGCGCATCACCTGGGAACTGCCGAAGCCTGCGCATGACGTGCACCTTGTCGCCATCGCCACCGGACCGAGCATCACGGAACCGTTCTGGGAAATCCCACGACCTTATCAGCCATCGAGCAAGGCACTCACGCCCCGCGTCATCGGCTCCACAAACCCCATCTGGCTCGACAACGATGGCGATGGAAAATTTGCGTCAGCCTTCGCCATCGCCCAGGCACTCGTGGCCAAGCATGGCAGCGATCCATCGGCACTGCGCGAGGCTTTGAAGAAGCATGATGCGGCCGTCGTTGTGCAGGTGGAGTCACTGCTTCCGAACACCATCGACAAACCATGAAACTTCTCGCCATCAGTCTCGCTTTCACCTCACTGGCATTCGCCGCCGACAAGCCAACCTTCCGCGCAGGAGCCGCTGCCGTGGATATCACGCCGACGCAGTTCCCGATGAACATGCCCGGCGGTTTCAGCGCGAACATGGCGGAGAAGGCGCATGATCCGTTTCATTCACGCGCGCTCGTTTTGGACAATGGCGAAACGACACTGGCGATGGTTGTGGTGGACCAACTTGGAGCTGGTCCTGATGTGCTGAACGAGGCAAAGGCGCTCGCTGCCGCAAAGACCGGCATGACAGTGGATAAGATGCTCATTTCATCGACACACACGCACAGCGGGCCGTCGCTCAATACACGCAGTGAGGCTGCGGCGGCGTATTACAAGCAGTTCGTCGAAGGCGTGGCCGGGTCCATCATTCAAGCTCATGCGGCGCTCAAGCCTGCTGCTGTCGGAGCTGCCGCGCATCCACTGCCAGACGAAGTTTTCAACCGCCGCTGGTATCTGAAGCCGGGCAAGATGCCGCTGAATCCTTTTGGCCGACTCGACACGGTGAAGATGAACCCCGGCACCAGTCCTGATGTGATCGACCGCCCAGCTGGGCCGACCGATCCCGACATCACCATCCTCTCGGTCCAGGACTTGAAGAGAAAGCCCATCGCGCTGTTTGCCAACTACTCGCTCCATTACGTCGGGGGCGCTCCCGGCGGTCAGATGTCTGCCGATTACTTCGGCGAGTTCGCCCGCCTCATGCCTTCGCGCATTCGTGGTGATGAAAACTTCGTCGCCATGATGTCCAACGGCACCTCGGGAGACATCAACAACATCCCCTTCGGCGTCACACGACCACCACGCGAACCTTTTGAGCAGATCCGCATCGTGGCTCAAAAGGCGGCAGACACGGCATGGCTCGCGCATCGGAAGATCGAGAAGCATCAGGCTGATGCGCGCCTTGGCATGTTGCAGCGCGAGATCACGCTGAAGTATCGCCGTCCTTCCTCGCAGGATGTGGCCGAGGCGAAGGCCGTGCTCGCCATCAAGGATAAGGACGCCATCGAGAAGCTGCCGCGCCTCGCTCAAAACTACGCGCGCAGTGTGGTGAACGCCGCCGAGCGACCCGAGGAAACTCTCACGGTGAAGATCCAGGCCATTCGCGTCGGCGACTTCGCCGTGTGTGCCATCCCGTTCGAGACCTTTGTCGAGATCGGCCTCGATTTGAAAAAGCGCAGCCCGTTCCCGCAGACGATGGTCATCGGTCTCGCGAATGGCCGCCATGGCTACCTACCGACGTTGGAGCAGCACAAGCTCGGCGGCTACGAGACCTGGCTCGGCACGAACCAGGTGCAGGAGGACACCAACGTCATCCTCACGAACAACCTGCTGGAGATGCTGGCGGAATTGAAGAAGGCTGATTGATCCATGCAGCCCTCCGTTGTTCTCAAAAATCTGCGCCGGGGAAACCGTCATTACGGCGAAGTCCTGCTACACCGACCTCGATCTGGTTGTTCGCAACGGGGAAGCCGCAACCTTTTTCTGGCCGCTGGGCTGAGGCCAGCGTGCCTGATTGGCAGCGGTATCAGGCATGGAGAAGATGGTGCCATCGATGACTTTGACGTGGTGCCCACACCAGCGAGTGCCATTTGGGAAAGACACGTTATCTTTATGATTCAAGACCTCGACCAAGCGCTCAGCACCCTCTCAACGATCTCCAAGCCCATCGCCTGCTGGATACGACCCTCATTGTCTTGAATAGCGACTTCGATGGTGGTGGCGGATGCGGCCATCAGGGCAGCACCTTCATCGTCGTGCTCGACGGTGGCGGTTTGAAGCACCACGGTGCCTGGGGTGTCACCGATGACGAGTGCAAAAAGCCCGTCGAGAACTCGTGCAGCGTCCCCTACCTTGGAGTGGTGAAGGCTGAGGCCAATAATCGTGAGCTGGAAAACACGGGACTTGCGCGCCCACCTGTCTCCGGGACATTCTGCTCCCTCTAAGAGCCCATGAAACGTCTATTCTCCTTCAGCAAGCGAGCCGCCACGCCGCCACCGCGCGTGCCGTCGGTCTCAGAAGGGGTGGGTGGCTGGATGCCGGTGAAGCCTTACCCAACACATCAGGAGCTGACACAGCTGATGCCGGGCGGCATGTATCAGTTTGATCTCATGATCGGCCAGGGGGGCATGGGAGCAGTGTATCGCGGACGGCAGTTGAATCTCGGCCGCGCCGTGGCGATCAAGATCCTTCATCGGGATCACGGCACCGACTATGCTTATGCGGAACGCTTCCGCCGCGAGGCCCAGGCGCTGGCGCAGATGAACCACCCGAACATCGTGAGCGTGTTCGACTTCGGCATCGTGGACGAGTATTTGCACTATGTGATGGAGTATGTGGAGGGGGTGGATCTCCATCAGCAGCTAACCTGCGGTGTGATCTCGCCCGCCAGAGCTATCGAGATCCTCGCGAAGGTCTGCGATGGCCTGACTTATGCGCACTCAAAGGGCATCGTTCACCGCGACATCAAGCCGGCGAACATCCTGCTGGCCAATGATGGGCGCATCAAAGTGGCGGACTTCGGGCTGGCGAAAAGTTTCGACCAGAAGGGCACCATGCTGACGCAGACGAACATGGCGATGGGCACGCCTGACTATGCTGCGCCGGAGCAATACGACTCGAAAGCCCAGATCGACCACCGCGCGGACATCTACGCGCTCGGTGTGGTGCTTTACCAGTCCATCACAGGCCAACTGCCGCGCGGGAGCTGGCATCCACCTTCCTCCATCATTCAGTGTGATCCGCGTCTGGACGCGGTGATCGCCCATGCCTTGAAGCCGGACCCTTCGCAGCGTCAGTCATCAGCAGCGGAGTTCAAAGCAGAACTGCTGGCCACTCAGACCACGCTGTCACAAACGATACCCGTACCAGTCAACGCAGTCACGCCAAGCGTCCACGCTCCTTCCTTTACGAAACCTGCCAGCGGTCCAGCTTCGGCACCGAAGCCCTTTGCCGGACGCGTGCTCGTGCTGGAGGACGATGTGCTTTTGCGAAATCTCATGACCCGCGCGCTGAGACGAGAGGGCTACGAGACCACTGAGACCTCCGATGGCAGCGATACGGTGAAGGTTTACAGCGAGGCCATGATCGCGAAGTCTGCCTTTGACCTCGTGCTCATCGATCTCACGATCCCGCTCGGCATGGGGGGTGCGCGTGCGATGCAGCTCCTTTTGCAAATGGACCCACAGGTGGATGCCATCGTCTCCAGCGGCAACCGCTCCGACCCTGCCATGCTACAGCCCAGCGCCCACGGTTTCGCCGATGTGCTGCCCAAGCCCTACGACAGCGAGGATCTGGTGCGGATCGTGAACCAAGTCATGGCACGCCGACGCAAACGACTCACTGGAGCCTGAACATGACCGCCACAACGCCCGTCACCTGCCCCGCGTGCTTTCAGGAGTTCGAGGTGCCCGCACCGCACTTCACCGAGGTGCCGTGCGACGTGGATTACGACTGCGAGGTCTGTTGCCGCCCCATGCGCATCGCCTTTGACGAGGAAGATGGGGAGGTCATCGGCACCGCTTATGGCCTCGGAGACTGAACACGACAGAAATTTAGTGTTCCCATTTGCCTGATTTCAGGTTTCAATCGTCCTCCCCCCTTCCCCATGCG
>JBIKIA010000080.1:0-12625 GCA_044361885.1 Prosthecobacter sp.
GAGCCGCTGAGGATGAGATCACACTCAAAGTTCTCCGCGATAATGCCGCCCGCGAGCTGCGTGTGAAGCTCGCATCCCGCCCCAAGGAGGATGAGGGATGAAGCTATCACTCGCAGCCACTTTCCTCCTGTTGATCGGCGTCGCTCATGCTGATACACGAGCGACTTTAAGCCAGGAAGAGCGCACGAATGGCGCGCAGATTCTCGGTGGTGTGGAAACCACACTGCCGGGTGCCCGAGCTGCCGTGGCGCAGATCAAAGATGCCAAGGGCAAGGCGGTCTCGACGGCGGTGTGGGTAGGGACCGATGGCTACTTCCTCACGAAGGCCAGCGAAGTGCCCGAACTTGAAAAACAGCGTATCCACTGGGCGAAGGAGAAGAGCGCTGAGATCCGTGAGATCCATCGGCTGAATGCCCATGACCTCGTGCTCGCTCAGGCGGTGGGCGTTAGTGGCGTCACGCCGGTGAAGTTCGAGACAGAGGCATCGAAGACAGCCTACGGTCAGTGGCTCGCCGCTCCGGTCAAAGGCGGGAGTGAGATCCGCATCGGTGTCATCAGTGCCCAGCCGCGCAAGATCCAGGGCTTCGGGGCAGCCATGGGCATCCGCATGGATGAGCAGCCCTCGCGCATCCCAGGCGTGCGCATCACCGGTCTGGCGGAGGAGAGTCCCGCAGCGGCGGCCGGCCTGAAGGCGGGTGACCTCATCACCGCCCTCGATGGCAAGCCCGCCACGGACATGAAGCAGGTCTCCGATCTCATCAAAAGCTACCAGCCCGGTGACTTCATGGAGGTCAAATACAGCCGCGAAGGCAAGCCACGCACCACCCGCGTCCGCCTCGCCAGCCGGATGAAGATCATGATGAACTGGGATGGCGAGGACTTCGCCAACGGCGGCATCTCCCTGCGCACGGACAACTTCGCCCGCATCATCCAGCACGACCTCCCGCTCTCAACACTCGATATGGGCGGGCCGCTCTTTGACCTCGAAGGCCACGCGCTCGGCATCAACATCGCCCGCGTGGACCGAGTGACCACCTTTGCGCTGCCAGCGTCTGTGTTTTGGAAAGAGATTGAGCCGTTGATCGAGGTGGATCGGCATCCGCCGAAGGCGCTGAAGCCATGATCGGGATCAATAATCCCGCGACAGCAGATAGTCCGCCAGTTCGCGCAGCCGCTGGCCCTGAGTGCCGAAGATGTTCAGCGCATCATGCGCCACCTGGGTGAGCCGATGCGCTTCTTCGCGCGAGGCATCCAGACCGATGAGCGCCGGGTAAGTGCTCTTCTCCGAGGCCAGATCCTTGCCCGCGCTTTTGCCGAGCTTTTCACTCGTCTGCGTCACGTCCAGGATGTCGTCGATAATCTGGAAAGCCAGCCCGGTGGCCATGCCGAAGTCGTGCAGCGCCTGCATCTGCTCCGGGGTCGCATTCGCGCTCATACCGCCGAGCTTCAGGCTCGTGGTCAGCAGCGCAGCCGTCTTGTTTTCATGAATGAATCGCAGGGCTTCGAGCGGCAGCTTCTTCCCCTCGCCCTCCAGATCCGCCACCTGACCGCCGACAAGATGCAGACTACCCGCCGTCACGGCCAGTTCGCGAACCAGATCGCCCGCCGTGAAGTGCGTGACCGTGGGGGTCTTCACCACCAGTTCAAAGGCCAGCGCCTGAAGCGCATCACCAGCAAGCACCGCGATGCCATCGCCGAAGACCTTGTGACAGGTAGGCACGCCACGGCGGAAGTCGTCATTGTCCATGCTCGGCAGGTCATCGTGGATCAGCGAGTAAGTGTGCAGGCACTCAACCGCACAGGCGGCAGGTCCCGCCGCCTCCTTCGTGCCACCACAGGCCTCCGCCGCTGCGAGACAGAGGATCGGCCGCAGGCGTTTCCCGCCAGCAAACACACTGTGGCGCATCGCCTTATGGATCGTCGCGGGCGCGGTTTCGGCGGAAGGGATCAGTTGATCCAGCAAAGAGTCAGTGAAAGCGCAGCGCTCGGCGAGGTAGGTCTTAAGGTCGGACATGGGCAGCGGCCATGAAGGCGGAGAGCGATGGAGTTGGCAAGAGCTTCATAAAACAGGTTGCTATCCCAAAGCCGTGAACGATAGAGGCGACCACAGAACGCGGGGTGGAGCAGCCCGGTAGCTCGTCAGGCTCATAACCTGAAGGTCACAGGTTCAAATCCTGTCCCCGCTACCAATGAAGGCCGTGACGAAAGTCACGGCCTTCGCCATTTCTGGGAGTAAGCTTGTCAGTTGCCGCTGCTGACGACTAAAATGAGGCATGAAATACATCCTCGCTCTCCTTTGCGCTGCGGCGCTCACGGCTCAGGCTGTCACGACGACGCCTCCCAATATCGTGCTGGTGATGGCGGACGATCAGGGCTGGGGGGACATGGCCTACAACGGGCATCCGTATCTCAAGACGCCGAACTTTGATGCGATGGCGAAGTCTGGGGTGCGCTTTGGCCAGTTTCATGCCGCCGCACCGGTGTGCTCGCCGACGCGTGGGAGCGTGATGACGGGCCGCACGCCGAACCGCTACGGCGTCTTTTCCTGGGGGCATCCGATCCGGCCGCAGGAAATCACGGTGGCGGAGGTCCTGAAGCCAGTGGGATACCGCACCGGGCATTTCGGGAAGTGGCATCTCGGCTCGGTGCAAAAGGCGAGCGCGGTGAGCCCAGGTGCCTGTGGTTTCGACCAGTGGGTCTCCGCGCCGAACTTCTTCGATCTCGATCCCATC
This sequence comes from Prosthecobacter sp., assembly GCA_044361885.1. GTDB lineage: Bacteria > Verrucomicrobiota > Verrucomicrobiia > Verrucomicrobiales > Verrucomicrobiaceae > Prosthecobacter. The sequence goes on from JBIKIA010000080.1 coordinate 2,733, forward strand.
CTCAGTGTGAACGGCAAGGCCACGCAGTTCAAAGGCGACAGCTCCGATATCACCGCCGCCGTGGCCATCGACTTCATCCGCGACTGCGCGAAGGAAAAGAAGCCCTTCCTCGCGGTCGTCTGGTTTGGTTCGCCCCACGGGCCACACAAAGCGCTGGAGGCAGACGCGGCGCAGTATGAAGGTTTGCCAAAAGCGCAGCAGCACTTCTACGGCGAGATCACGGCGATGGACCGCGCGTTTGGCCGCCTGCGCGATGAACTCCGCACGCTCGACATCGAGCGGGACACGGTGCTCTGGTATTGCAGCGACAACGGCGCGCTGCCGAAGATCGGCTCCAGCGGCGGACGTCGTGGCAACAAGGGCAAGATCTACGAAGGCGGTCTGCTCGTGCCCGCGCTGCTGGAGTGGCCCGCTCAATTCGCCGAACCGAAGATGGTCAACACACCATGCGTGACCTCAGACATCCTGCCCACCTTGCTCGACATCGTGGATGCGAAGCCTGAGAAAGCGCCACCGCTGGATGGCATCAGCCTCCTGCCGCTGCTCAAAGGCGAGGTCAAAAAGCGCACGCAGCCGATAGGCTTCTGGAATAGCGGTGCGAAGGGCATCGGCACGCCGTCCGATGTGTGGATGAGCGATCTCCTCGCCGCTCAGGCGCGTGGAGAGGAACCCAATGATCCGCTGCGCCTCGCCGCCGATGCGGGCAAGATCGGTGAGCCGGTGCCGCTGAACAAATTTCCCGGCCACTCGGCCTGGCTGGACTGGCCGTGGAAGCTGCATCGCATCGAGGACAAGAAGACCGGCGACGTCGATTGGGAGCTCTACGACCTCAGCGCCGATCCTGACGAAAGCCGCGTGCTCTTCGCCGAGCAGCCCGAGCGCGTGCCACAAATGCAGGAAGCCTTGGAGAACTGGCTGGAAAGCGTGGCGCGCAGCTTGAATGGGGAGGACTACAAGTGAGGGACAACAAGGCTTGACCGTTGACCTCTTGACCTGCCTTCTCCCGCCTCCCTCATGCGCTACGCCTTCTTCGATCTCGACCACACGCTGCTGCCTTTTGATACGCAGGCGCTGTTCTGCAATTTTGTGCTGCGTCGGCATCCTTGGCGGATCGTGCTGCATCTTTGGTTCATCCCGTTTGCACTGGGGCGCGCGGTCGGACTCGTGAGCACGGCGACGACGAAGCGGGCCTTCCTTTCCTACCTCGCCGGCATGAAGCGCGCGCACCTGCGGAAGCTGGCGCGGGACTTTGCGCATGACTGTGTGGACACCTGGATTTACCCCGAGCTGCGTGCGGAGATCCTCCGCCACAAGCATCAGAACCGGAAGCTCGTGCTGAACACGGCAAGTCCTGATTTCTATGCAGATCAAATCGCCGAAGTGCTCGGCTTCGATCACTGCATCGCTACGCAGTTCAAGATCGGTGACGAGGTGCCGCTGCGTCCGCTCATCATCGGCACGAACAACAAACGGGAAGCCAAGATCGCCGCCATGCGCCAGCGTCTCTCGGGGGTTGCTGCGTTATCGGAAGAGGAGCGTTTCCACTGCTGGTCGTATAGCGACAGCTCCGCCGACATCCCTCTGCTCGAGTTCGTGGGCAATCGCGTACTCGTGCATCCTAGCAGCAGTCTGCGTGCGCACTTCCCGCAGGGGGATGTGACGGTGCTCACGCCATCGCGACCTTACTGGGGCAAGCTCGGAGATATGTTTGCCGTCGTGCGGCAGATGCTGGGGCTGCACCGCATTCGCGGGCCGCACGCTTGATCAGGCGACATCCTGCAATCCATACTTCTCGATCACGTCCTGCGGCACTCCTGGGTAGGGTCCGCCGAGGGAGATATTGCCGACGTAGCCGAGCTGCTTCCAGGTGGAGCTGTGCGTGTAGTAGCCGCCGAGGCAGAGCTGGCGGAATTTGGCAAAGAAGGCGGCTCCGATGCTGTGCTCGGGCTTCGCTTTCGCCTGATCACAGATGTCATCGGCGATGCCGCTCTGCTGATCGAGCGTGAGTTCGTCGAAGCGCTTTTCGTGACGGCGGAAGCTCTCCGTATTCAGCCAGGCGAGACCACCGCGCACCACTTCGCCATCCTCGCGCTGCGTGTCGTAAGGCGCGCTGATCCATTCGTTGATGAACTCAGGCACACCGACTTCGCTGGCGGCGGGACCATTGGCGTCTTTAGGCAGGAGTAGATCAGCCAGAGCTGTCGTGGTTTTGAGTTCCTCAGGCGTCATGACGCGGTCCCACGGGCCTGTGGCAGGCTTCGTGTAGTCCGGGTCATGCATCGTGTAGCGCGCCACATGGGCTGGCGGTGCGGGCTCCGTCTCGCCCGGAGCTGCCGTGAGCGCCATCGGTGCCGCGACGGTGCCGGTCAGCCATTTCAAAGCATGACGGCGGGAGAGTGAGACGGGTTCTTCGGGCATGGGGAAGTGTTTAGCGAAGGACAGAAAAGACGGAAAGAATAAAAACAGCTCCCCTCAGCCGTCTCCCGGCATGGAGCTAAAGCTCAATGCCAAGTGGTATGTCTGGCATGAATGGCATCTTCTTTAAAAGACAGCGTCGTCATCCGCGAAGGCAAGCTCGCCGGAAGCCGCAGCGGTTTCGGCTTCTATCAAATCGGCTACGACGCCATCGTGCCGAAGCGCGGCGAGTGCTCAAACCTGCTCGTCACCTTCGCCCTGAGCGCCAGCCACACCGCCTTTGCCAGTGTCCGAATGGAGCCCGTTTTCATGATCACCAGCCAAAGCGCAGCGACATCTGCCGTGCGGGCTTTGGAAGATGGGAAAGCCGTGCAGGAGGTGGCGCACGAGACACTGCGGGAGCAGCTCGTGAAGGGCGGCCAGGTCGTGGAGTGGAAGAAATGAGGCCTCGCTTTAACACTTCACTTTCAATACCACATTAAAATCAAAGTCCTTTACTAGCAATGCGTGATGAGTTAAAGCTCATCGCATGTCCACCCCTTCACAGTCTCCCAACTTCTTCGGACGCGATGACTTTATTGCCATGGTCTGGGCCGCGCTCGTCTTCAAGAGCCTCTACATGAACGATCTGCGCCGAATCGGAAAGACGCGGATCATTCGGAAAATGCATGCGGAACCTCCAGATGGCTGGCTGACGGCGTTTTCTGATCTGGAGGGCACGCACACGGCGGAGGAGTTCGCGGCGCTGGTTTACAAGGACTCGGCAGCTGTTCTGACGGGCAAAAAGCGAGTCCTGCGGAAGATGTCCGCCCTGCTTGGCAGGGCGGCTGGATCAGAGCTGATGGGCGTCCTCAAGCTGCCGGACGGTCAGCCCGCCCCGTGGAAGGACGTGCTGCGGATGACCTTTGACGACATCGTCGAGGCTCTCGGCGAGTTGCCCGGCACATGCATGGTCTTCTTCTGGGATGAGGTGCCCTTCATGCTCGAAAACATCGCTACGCGGCAGGGGAAAGACACCGCAATGCAGGTGCTCGACCTCCTCCGCGAGCTGTCTCAGCGCCATGACAGCATCCGGCTCCTGCTCACCGGCTCCATCGGCATCCATCACGTCCTTCTCAGCCTGTGGGGCGAGGGCTACAAGGGCTCGCCGCTCAATCACATGAAGCTCATCCAGCCCGGGCCGCTGGAGCCGGAGCATGCGGCTTCATTTGCGAAATCGGAGATTGCCCGTCGCGGACTCCACTGCGCAGAGGCTGACATTTGTGCTGTTGCCCTTTCGGACCTGGTCAGCCATGTGCCGTTTTACATCGAAAATCTCGCTGCACGCCTGCCTCTTGGCGTGAGCCTGACTCCGGCACTTATGGAGGCGGAGCTGGAGACAGAACTCCGCTCCGACACCAGCGACTGGGACCTCGATTACTACCGCCGACGGGTGAAAGCCGTGTTTCCGCAGCATGAAAAGCTCGTGCTGTCCATTCTCGACACCATCGCTGGCTCTGATTCCGCCCTGTCTTTTCAAGAGATACGCCAGCAGGTCAGCGCCCGGATGGAAGTCGATGAAGAAGTCCTTCGCGAGCACCTGAAGCTCCTCTGCATGGACCACTACCTCGTGCGGGATGATGCCAATGCTTACCGCTTCTACCTCCCGCTCATCCGCCGCTGGTGGAAGATCAACCGCAGCCTGTAAATCCCCCCTTCCATGAGCAGCGAACGCCCCTTTCTCAGTCACTTCTCCCCGCAGTGGACGAACCCGGAGTACCTTGAAAAGATCCTCGTTCAGCGCGGTGATCTCCTCACGGAAAGCGTCGCCGCTGTGCGTGACAGTGTGCTCACGGACCGGCGTCGTCACCTGCTCTTCATTGGCCCGCGTGGCGCGGGAAAGACGCACCTTGTCACCCTCATCCAGCATCGCCTGAGTCAGGATGCCGCGCTCACGGGCCGCATGAGAGTGGCTTGGCTGAATGAAGACGAGACCGCCACCAGCTTCCTGCGCCTGCTCATCGCTATCTACCGCAGCCTCAGCGAGCGCTACCCGGCGGAGTTTCCCGCTGAAACGATCACCAAACTGGCGGGCAAAGACCCGAAGGTGGCAGAGGAGCAGCTCACACGCGATCTCCTGCGCGATCTCGACGGACGCATCATCGTCTGCCTCATGGAGAATCTCGACTGCCTCTTCCGCAGTCTCAGCGTGGCCGAGCAGCGGAACTGGCGGGCCTTTTTGCAAAACCACCCCGTCATCGTCACCGTCGGCACCGCCCAGGCGCTCTTTGACGGCATCGCAGACCATGACGAGCCCTTCTTCGGCTTCTTTGATACCCGCCACCTCCAGCCGCTCTCCGTGGAGGATGCCCGCGCCCTGCTGGAGCGCATCGCCACGCTCCAGGGGCGCACGGATCTGGCCGACTTCCTCCGCACGCCCACTGGCCGTGCCCGCGTGGACGCCATCCGCGCCCTCGCGGGGGGGAATCCCCGCCTCTACCTCATCTTCTCCGACCTCTTGGTGAATGCCGCCGCGCTGGATGACCTCGTGCGCCCCTTTGAGGAGATGGTGGACCGCCAGCTCACCAGTTACTACCAGGAGCGCCTGCGCTGGCTCAGCCCGCAGCAGCGGGAGATCGTCCAGTTCCTCTACCGCGCCAGCAGCCCCGTGCCCGTGAAAAGCATCGCCGAGGGCCTCTTCACCACGCACAATTCCATCACCGGCCAGCTCAAGCAGCTCCGCGAATTCCGCTACGTGGACAGCCACCCGCTCGGGCGTGAGGTCCTCTACGAACTCGCCGAGCCGCTCATGCGCCTCGCCCTCCAAGTGAAGGAAACACACGACCGCCGCCCCCTCGCCCTTATCGTGGACTTCCTCCGCATCTGGCATGAGCAGCAGGAACTGGCCGAGCGCCTCGCCCAATGCCCTGCCGACTCCCCCGCCCGCGCCTATCTGGAAAACGCCCACCGCCTCATGCTCACCGAGCCAAACCTACGCCATGAGCTTTTCCGCCGGGACCTCGACCTCGCAGGGCCGGAGCAGTGCGATGACATCGCGCTGGAAAAAGCACGCGCCGTCGCCCAGGACGGCCAAGCTGCCGATTTGATCCGTTTTGGCCTTATCCTGATTGCCCGTGAAGAGTGGGAGGTCGCCATTCAGGTCTTCACCCAGGTGATCGAGCAAGAAAGCGCCACCCCTGCCGAAGTCGCCAAAGCCCTGCACCGCCGAGGCTATGCCCACTACTCTGTAGGCCGTCCAGATCAGGAAATCGCCGACTACACCCGCGTCATCGAGCTGCCAGGCGCACCGCCCGAGGAGGTCGGTTGGGCGCTCTGCCAACGGGGCTACAGGCACTCTGAAGCTGGGTGGACCGCCGAGGCGATCTCCGACTACACCCGCGTCATTGAGCTGTCCTGCGCACCTCCCAATTTGGTCGCCAAGACGCTCTGCTACCGGGGCTACAGTCACTGGAAAGCCAGGCGGACTGCCGAGGCTATTGCCGACTACACTCGCGCAGTTGAAATGCCCGGTGCCGAGCCCATCTTTGTCGCTGGAGCCCTCAGCAACGGGGCAGTTCATTCCACCGAGCTAGGCCAGCATGAAGCCGTGTTGCGCAATCTCGGTCATTTGTTCACCTTGCCAGATGAAAAGGCCGCCCGGGAAGTTCTCGTCCCTCGTCTCCATTTCAAAGCAAACGATACCGTCACCGCCATCCTCGACGTCACCACCGATGCCGCTCGCTGGACCCGCCTCCTCACCGAGTTCGCAGGGCACTTCACCCGTTTCGGCGGACTCACTCAACTGGGCGAAGCCGCCGTAAAGCACCTGCCGGCCATCGCTGCCAGCCCGCTTAACCATGCCGCCTGGGATGCCTGGGTCGGAGCCTGGGAGGCCGCTCGCGCCGCCTTGCCCGAAAAGGACCGGGACCAGCTCGACATCCCCCTGCGCCTGCTGCGCACCGGTATCGCCTGGCTGAAGACGAAGGACGAAGGCCAGCTCTTAACTCTCCCCCGTGAAGAACGCCGCCTTCTCCGCGAGGCCCTGAAACTGCCGCCGGAGAAGTAGGCTGCGCGTCGCCACGTTGGGTGATTTCGCATGATTCATCGCGATCATCGGGTTGAGCCTCGGAGAGGCGGCAGGCAATAGCCCACCGCTTCAGCGGTGGGTTTGGGGGCATCCATCCATGGGTGTAATCGAGTCCCGGTAGGGACGAAAGAAGTGCCCGCCCCATCGGTGATTCATGCCTCGTGCGGTAGATTCTTCCGTCCCTGCCGGGACTCGGGAATGAAGATGGGGCGTGTCACTGGCTACCCACGGATGAATCCGTGGGCTATTGCGTGCCGCCTCTCTGAGGCTCCGAAGCCATGGGGTGCCGCGCTAGGGCAGAATTACCAAACCTGATGACGCTCGGCAAAACAGTCGAGCCGCCTCCTCTGCCAGAACTGACGCTCACGGCGGCAGCAGGCGTTTCTCGGGATCGGAGGTGAGCCAGCGGCCCTGGCGGTGATGGTTTTGTCGGCTCCAGCGGGGGGCTGGAGGGCTGTGGTGCGGGCGTGCTCGAATTCATCGTAAGGCACGGATTCCAACACGTTTTGGGCGTTGAGGTGGAAGTGATCCAGAACTGGGCGGTGACAATAATGCCGGAGGAGCCGACGTTTGAGATCACCTGATGCTTCGTTACCTCCTCCTCTGTCTCGCCTTTTCTGCTCAAGCTGCTGACACCTACTTCCCACCGCCTGATGCCGATGGTGGTTGGCGTGAGGTGAAGACGGAGAAAGAGATTCGTGAGAAAGCGGGCATGGACCTGAGCAAGCTGGAGCCTGCCTACACGATGACGGAGCGCTCGACGGGGAATGGTGGGCTGGTGGTGGTGAGGAAGGGTTATCTCTGCTTTGAGCGCTATTTTGGCCGCGCCAGCCGCAATGCGAATCCCGACATGGCCTCGACGGGGAAGGGCTTTTGCAGCATCGCGTGCGGGATCATGCTGGAGGAGTTCAAAGACAAGATCCCGCAAGGGCTCGACACGAAGGTTTTTACTGAAAAGTATCTGCCGCAGGCCTTCCCGCTGAATGATCCGCGAAAGGCGGAGATCACGCTGGGGCAGCTTCTGTGCATGACGGGTGGTTATTGGGGCGAGGGGCAGACACCAACCGGCTATGTGAAAGGCGACCCGAAGCCGAAGCAGCTCAAGCCTGTGCCGGGGCAGAACATCAAGGATCTGGATGCTTCATCGCTGAATGTGCCGCTGTGGTGTGATCCGGGCGCGGGTTACTCGTATTCGTCGCCTTCGCCGCACATCGCCAGCATCGTGCTGCGCAACGTGAGCGGCATGGAGCTGAAGGACTTTATTCATGAACGCCTCGCCAAACCTCAGGGCTGGGGCGCGTGGGACTACTGCCTGCATCGTGGTGACTTTGTGATGCCGCACGCGAACGGCGCGGGTAGCACAGCTCTTCATGCCACGGATGTGATGCGCTTTGGCTACTGCCTGGCTCAGGGTGGCAAGTGGAAGGATCAGCAGCTTGTGCCGCCTGCCTACATCAAGAAATGCCAGACGTGGAGCCCCTATAATCCGCACACGCCTTTCAGCCTCCAGTGGGAGCACAATGAAGACGGTCATGTGGCTGGAGCGCCGAGGGATGCGTTTTGGAAAAGTGGTGCGGGCGGCTTCTGCCTGTATGTGGTGCCTTCGCTGGATCTCGTGATCTACAAGCTGGGCGGGAAAGACGGACAGTATGACCCAACGCTGACCCGCATCCCGCAGCCGGAGCAGAAGCATGATCGCGACAATTGGCAGCCAATCCCCGGCAATGCTTTTCAGGAAGGCTCGGGTGCTGCTTCGCTGGGCCGCGTGCTAGAGATGGTCTGCGCTGCGGCGCGCGTGGAGTGATCAAACACTCAGACGCTTGAGCACGGCTCCGGCGACTTGCTCAGGCGTGATCTTCGTCAGGCACTCGTAGTGGCCGAAGGGGCACTCGCGCTTGAAGCAGGGGCTGCAAGGCACCTGATGGCGGAGGACGGTGTGTTGATCGCCAAGCGGCCCGGTGAGCACGGGCTCGGTGGAGCCAAAGATGCTGACGGTGGGCACGCCCTCGGCACAGGCGAGGTGCATGGTGCCGGTGTCATTGGTGACGAGCAGCCGGCAGGTGCGGAGTTGGACGATTAACTCGGCGAGCTTGGTCTTGCCGACGAGGTTGGTGTGCTTCACTTCGGTGCCGACGAGCGCGGAGAGTTGCTCGCCTGATTCAGCTTCACGCGGAGCGCCGAAGAAGACCCACTCGATGTCAGGATGCTGTGCCGACACTTGTTTCATGACGGCAGCGAAGCGATCCAGCGGCCAGCGTTTGGCCGGGCCGTATTCGGCTCCGGCGCAGATGCCGATGCGAAGCGGGCCTTTGGCTGATGACTCGACTTTCGATGCCTGTTGTTCCGTTTTTTCAAGGTCGGCACCGATGACTCTGGCGATGTGCAGGTAGCGCCGAGTGTGATGCAGCGGCGGGCCTTTGACCTTGGGTTCACGGATTGTCTGGCGGAGGAGTTTGCTGCGGAAGGAGCCGCCATAACCAACGAGGCGCTCGATGCCGGCGAGCTTGAGTTCGAGCGTGCTGCGGGTGCTGTTCGTGAGCAGTAAGGCTGTGTCGAAATGGATGCCGGTTTGCCTGATGCGGCGGGCGACGGAGAAGAGGCCTTCTTTGTCGGCCTTGCCGATGTAGCGGTCCACTTCGGGCTGCGCCTCCCAGAGATCGCGCAGTTTTTCGGGACCAAAGACGGTGAGCTTCAAATCGGGGCGGCCTGCTTTGATGGCGCGCACGGCGGGGAAGGCCATGCAGGCATCGCCAAGCCAGTTCGGCGAGCGAAGGAGAAGCTCGAAGGGCTTCAGGCGGGCGGTGTTGTAACCCGGTTCGAAAGCAATGCCGCGACGATATCGGTCGAGAAGGAAGCGCGGGTTCGGTGTCTTCCAGCGGTTGTGGACCCAGAACCAACTGTGCGGCTGAATGCGAACGAGGGCCTCCACAGCCTGATTGATCTGAGCAGTGAGGCTTTCAAAGGTGGAATCGGGCGTCACTGGGATGCCGGGGCCATAAGCGGCACGCCAGCGAGCGGGGCCATCATCATAAACAGCGAGCGTCACCATCACAGCCTTCGTGCGCAGAGCGACCATGGAGGCGACGGGTGTGGTGGAGGCGAGCCGATCAAAGAAGGGCGACCACACGCCCTGATCACCGGCGTGCTGATCCACGAGAATTCCGAGGCTACCGCCATCCCGCAGATGCTTCATGGGAGCAATGAAGCCTTCGTGGCGGTTGAAGATGGCGTAGCCATGCTTCTGCCGTGCACGCAGAACATGCAGGTCCATATAGGGATTGCGTAGAGGCTGGTAAATCACACCGGCATGACGACCGAAGGAACAAAGACCGGGCAGCTTGTTCAGCACCTCCCAGCAACTTTGATGGGTGACGAGGCCGAGGATGGGCTGCTTCAGATCCAGCGCGGCCTG
>JBIKIA010000520.1:0-3832 GCA_044361885.1 Prosthecobacter sp.
TATTTGTAACTACGTTTGACGTTTAGTGTCTTTAATTATTGCATTTATAGTGAACTTCACCCACTCATGCCTTCTTTCAGCACATCCTCAATCAAGGTTTTCATACGCCGAGACCTCCTCGTGGCAGTGCTCGGCGTCTGTAGCACGCACCTGGCCGTGGCTCAAATGGTGGACCCGACCCGTCTGCCTGAGTCCAGTGGGGTTCAGAATCGTAGCCTGGTTCCTACGGACGAAGACGAGATGCGCCGCCGCGATCTTGGGGAGGAGAATGGATTCGCCACCTCCTCCGAGGCGGATGATGACATCGGCCAGCAGTTGATCCTGAAAGAAACGCCAAAGGATCGTCCCTTCCGGGCGACCTTCGACGAATTCGCCCTCTGGTCCAACAACGCTGCCAACGTGGCGAGCGGGGAGAAATCGGACTGGATGTGGGGGCAGCGTGCGGGAGTGGGCTGGCAGAAAAGGATTGCAGGCCACTGGTTCGCTGATCTGAGCGCCAGTCAGGGTCTGTATCGTTACAGCAAGACCGGGGCACTGGATTTCGAGGCCATGGAGGCGATGGCGAGTATTCTGGATGTGGAGCCGCGGTTTTGGAATGTGGTGCTGGTGGGTTCTTTCGGCTTCACCCGCATCACGAATAATCAGTTTGAAGACAGCCTACTCAACAGCCTCTCAGGCAAATTTGGCGCTCAGAGGCTGATCGTGCTCGACCGCAAAAGCAGCATTCAGTTATCCTTGGGCGCTGACTGGGACCTGACGAACGATGTGGAACAGGTCTTCCGCGACGAGTACTCGCTCGACGTATCCTACAAATACAAAATCATGCGTGATCTGGCAGTCTCGCTGGCCTACCGCATGACTTACTTTAACTACCGTGAAGTGCCGCGTGCGGATCTGCTGCATGTTCTCGGGGCCACCGTCAGCTACACGCCAAAGAATTGGATGGAACTATACGCCACTGCCAGTTACGCTCTAAATGACTCCGACATCGACTACTTTGATTACGAGACGGCGAGCAGTGGTGTCGGTCTTGGGCTGAAACTGAAATTCTGATGTTCATCATGAAGACTCTCTTTCTTCTTACCGCCCTCGCGCTGCCTACGCTGCTCCCTGCCGCTGCATTAAAAGAGGCTGAAGTGACGCGCATCATCAATGATGTGCGCCTTGTTCCCGCACAGCAGTCTCCATCTGTGGCGAAAGTGGGGGACAAGATCAGTGGCCAGACCGCGCTGGCTACAGGAGCTCAATCGCGTGCGGAACTTCGCTTTCCAGATCAAACGTTGACCCGGTTGGGCTCGAACTCGCTCTTCCGCTTGGATTCGAAATCTCGGGACATCAATCTGGAGAAGGGAGTCATGCTACTCCAAGTGCCTAAGCAACTCGGAGGAGCTACCGTGCGCACGGCTGCCATCACCGCTGCGGTCACCGGCACCACGGTGATGATGGAGTACGCCCCGGATGGCTTCGTGAAGATCATCGTGCTGGAAGGGGAAGTGGACGTCTTCCTCAACGAACATCGCAGTGAGATCCGCACCATCAGCGCCGGTGACATGCTCATCACGAAGCCTGACGCGACCTCTCTTCCAGCTCCTGTTCAAGTGGACCTCCAGCGTCTGCGCCGAACCTCAAAGTTGCTGAACGCGAAGGATTTCAGCTCCCTCGGCAATGAGAGGCAACTCCAGGATGCCCTTCAGCAGCAGAATCAGAAGAAGGAGAAGGGCGAACTGCTCGAAACGGCCTACCTCCTGCAAGGACGCGGCACCTCCGTCACGCTCAGCAGCGAAGCGCGACTGGAATTGCTGAATCAGCTCACCCCGGTACAGCGTCAGCAGTTCGGTTACATCCCAGGAACGACCCAGGTGGATGGCACAGCACAGATCGACACTCGTGGCATCATCAGCGTCAATAACAACAGCCTCAGCCAGGGCATCATCACAGCGCTAGGCGTGCCCTTCACACCAGACGAAGACGGAAACTTCAGCGAGTTCGTCTATGGCGTTCAGCCTTATTTTACGGCCTTTGATCAAGACTTCAGCGAGTTCGGAACCTGGTCACTCTTCAAGTTCGATGAACTTTATATCGTTGGCACGCCGCTGATCAATTCCGCTGCGGGGCCGAGGAACCTGATCTTCGCGGGCAAGTTCGATGTGACCCTCACGACAGCGACCCTGCCTGACTTTCCCTCCGCTGGAGCCACAGGCGTGCTGGATCTGGACAGTGCTCTCGATGCCATCGCGATCACCTCCTTGGATGGTGATGTGACCGTGGCCTCTGGTTTTCAAATCAAAGGCAGCGACCAGTCCGTCTTCCTTTCTGCGAATGGTGGCTCTGCCAATGTCTTCATCGAAGGTCCGGCTGCCCTCGGCGGCAGCACTGTGGCGCTGCCTTATGGCAAACTGTATGTCTATGCAGGCACGGATGTTTCCCTTTCCAATCAGGCCACTGTCCAAGTCGAGGAGGTGCGAGTTGCCGCCGTGCATGACATTCATGTGAACCAGTCTGACGTGAAGGCACGCTCTCTCATCGAGATGATCGCCCAGAACGGCATCAGCATTCAAAACTCCTCCAGCCTCCGTGCTCTCGCCAACACGGAGAGTCCTGCCGTTTTCCTCGAAGCCCAGGGGCCACAGGGTGACATCCTGATCTCGCAATCCCAGCTTGCTGGTGACTCCATCCGCGCCCGCACGCTCGGCATTGATGGGCGGCTTCTGCTGGGCAATACCAGCATTGATGCCGATCAGCTCGTCCATCTTTATGCCCAGGGCAGCAACGGCCAGATCCAGTTCACCGGCGATGTCTCCATCGACAGTCCGCAGACCGTGCTTGCCGCGAAAAAGGTCACCATCGACAACGGCGTGAACGTCACCATCCAGCAACCCGCCGGACTCGATGTCTTCACCGATGTGCCTCAGTTTAACACCGGCGGCTTCGGCAACTTCATCGATAGCGGCAGCACGCCGATCACCTTCACGCCGGGGGATAATCTGCACGCCTTCGACTCGCCGTTGAAGCCATCGTTTTGATCACAGGATACAGATCTTGCCAAGGTCACAGGCAGGTTTCATTATTGGCTTCCTGTGCAGGATTTCCTAGTCATCGACCATGTCACCAAAGCCTTCGGCACCCTTCGTGCGGTTGATGGTGTGAGCCTGAAGATCGGGCGCGGGGAGGTCTTTTCACTGCTCGGGCCGAGCGGTTGTGGGAAGACCACGTTGCTACGGATGTTAGCCGGGTTTGAGCATCCAGACAGCGGGCGCATCCAGCTTGATGGGCAGGACATTACCGATCTGTCGCCAGAGCAGCGACCGGTGAATACGGTGTTTCAAAACTACGCGCTCTTCCCTCATCTCAGCGTCTGGGAAAACATCGCCTTCGGGCTGAAGATGGCGGGCAGGGGCCGTGTGGAGATCAAGACCGCCGTGGAGCGGATGCTCACGCTCACACGTCTGGAAGACCAGGCGCAGAAACGTCCTGCACAGCTCAGTGGTGGACAAAAGCAGCGCGTCGCCATCGCTCGTGCGCTGGTGAATGAACCCCAGGTGCTGCTGCTGGATGAGCCGCTGGCAGCGCTCGATCTAAAGCTGCGCCAGCACATGCTCAGCGAGCTGAATGCACTGCACCGCGAGGTGGGCACGACCTTTATCTATGTGACCCATGATCAGGGTGAGGCGCTGAGTCTGAGTGACCGCATCGCTGTGATGAATGAGGGCCGCGTGGAGCAGGTGACCACTCCGGTGGAGCTCTATGAATCGCCGGCCAATGCCTTCGTCGCGGGCTTCATCGGTGACGCGAATTTCCTTCCTGCCATCGTGCAGGAAAAGATGCCCGGCGG
>JBIKIA010000081.1:0-12607 GCA_044361885.1 Prosthecobacter sp.
TGCTTCGCTCTCCTTGAATGTTCAGGGCCGCCCTTTCAAAGCTGCGAGACAAAACTTTCATGACGCGTGCCGCAGGCTTGCTCCTCGGCCCCGAACCTGCTTGCATCAGACCTCGTGAAAACCATTCCCTCTGAAGCAGGTCCATACATCCTGGCTACTGCCATTATGGCAGTCCTTTTCGTTGCCGCGCTGATCCGCGTCTGGCTGCTGCGGCGTGTGGAAGAGAAGCTCCTCAAGAACAAAGATAAGCTCGAAGCCCAGGTGATCGCCCAGCAGAAGGATCTCATGCAGGTGCGCTCAGACGCGAACGCCTGGCGTTCGGAAATGCAGCGCCAGTTTGACCACTTCCGCCACATGGCCAGCGACCAGCTCAAGGTGGAGGAGACACGCTTCGACAACCTGCTCACGAAGTCCCGCGAGCGTGAGCATGAATTTCAGGCTACGCTCGATCTCACTCGCCACATGTGCGCCGAGCTACCCGCTGCGAAAGCCCGCGTCATGCAGCTCGAGGGCCTGCTCGGCATCGATGGAGGCGAGGGCCTGACTCATGGAGGTGCAGTCACAGAGCCACTCAACGGCACTTCGGGAATGTCTCTCCTGCCGGATCTGAATGGCAGTGGACCTGAGATCCTCTCCGAAACTCTCCCTGAGTCTGATTTGGCACCACGCGCGGAGGTGCTCGCCGACAACATCACCGAAGTGCCGAATTACGCGTTCGAAGAACTCCGCCAGCAGAACGCCATTCTCCAGCAGGCGCTCACGGCAGAGCGTCTGCGTGCCCGTATTCGTGAAAAGTCTTCCGCCAGTAGCAGCCGCCGGAAGAATGGCCGGGCCTGATCTGTCATTGCAGCCGCCGTGCAACCTCGCCACTCTCCCGGCGTGTCTTTGCTGCCACACCATCAAGCCCACGACCCACGCGCCCTGATCACGCGCTGGCGTGCCGTGGCAAAAACTGCCGGACTCCGCGTGCGTGTGCTCACCGAACAGGCGGGGGAAAAGATCCTCTATCTGGAAAGCCCTCGCGATGGCAGCCAGCCCTTCGTTTATCTCTCCACCGGCGTCCATGGAGATGAACCCGGTTCCGCCTGGGGCCTGCTCAGTTGGGCCGAGCGCGAGATCGAGCAGCTCCGGCAGCGTGCGTTTCTCATTTTTCCTTGCATGAATCCGAATGGCCTCCGGCTGAACACGCGCGTGGATCATCGTGGGCTGGACATCAACCGCCGCTTCCACCTCGATGACGATGAACTCTGCGGCCCCTGGCGGCAGATCGTGCAGCAAAGACAGCTCAGCATCGGCGTCTGCCTTCATGAGGACTACGATGCCCAGGGCTGTTATGTTTATGAACTCGGCCATCATCGCACGCGCCACAGCGATCTGCTGATGCGTGATTGCACGAGCCGTATCGCCCCTGATCCGCGCTCCAGCATTGATGGTCGCCGCGCCGGCCAGGGCATCATCCGCCGCAGCACGATCCCGCCGGATTTACCGGGATTGCCTGAGGCCATCGTGCTCTGGCAGCTCGGCTGTCCCGTGACACTCACGTTTGAAACTCCCTCCGAGTTCAGCTTGGATGACCGGGTGCAGACGCAGGCTGATTTCGTCTCCGCCGTGCTCCACCACGCGGTTCCCAACCACCAACCATGACATTTCTCTACCGTTGCTGTCTCGCCGGCCTCCTGCTGGCGGGGCTCACCGCGTGCAGCAGCCTGCCGAAGCTGCCGTCACGTCCGGAGCTTCGTGGGCAGGACTGGACGAGCTATGATGGCAAAGTCATGCCGTATCAAAAATGGCTGCCTGTATCGGCTTCGAAGCCGCGTGGCGTCATCATTGCCGTGCATGGACTCAGCGGTGCAGCATCCGACTTCTGGTTCATCGGAGATACGCTGCCAAAGCAAGGTTACGCCGTCTATGCCTACGATCTCCGAGGGCAGGGGCATGACCCGGTCGTCAGCCAGCGTGGTGACATCACCTCCGCGAATCAATGGCTTCGTGACTTGGAGACCTTTCACCTCCTCGTTCGCCGCCAGCATCCCAAGACTCCCATCTTCTGGTATGGGGAAAGTCTCGGCAGCCTCATCTGCCTGCACACGGCGGCAAACCGACTGCCCGACCGTCGTGACCCAGATGGTATCGTGCTCGCTTCTCCTGTGGCCGGGCTGCGGATGACGATGTCCAATTTCCGTCGCTGGCTCCTTGAAGCGGCGGCCAAGCTGACTCCAAGGACACGTTTTTCCATCGGTGATCTGGCTGGAGTCGATGAATCCAAACTCCAAGTCACCAGCACCACCACTCACGGGGGGCAGATGCAGCAGACCGAGCATCATGTGAGTGCCTTCAGTCTGCGCCTCCTGACAGAAATCGGCGGCCTGCTCGACGAGAATCCCGAAGCCGCCAGGCACCTGCGAATGCCCGTCCTCTTCCTCGCCTCGCCCAACGACATTCTCAGTTCCCCGGATCAGGTGCAGACCCTCTTCAGCCAGGTGCACTCGCCGAAAAAGCGCCTCCTTTGGTACACACGCAGCTACCACCTCCTCCTCCATGACGTGCAGCGCAGCGAGGTCAGCCAGGACCTGCTCCGCTGGCTCGGGCGTGTGCGGTAGGGCACCGAGAACTGACTCATGGCGCTTCCCAGTCTGGTCATGGATTTTCCCGCTGATCCCGGTGCTTGAGCAAGAAAGCTCCCCGCTGCGCGTAACCGGGGAAAGAATAATCGCTGCTTGCGTTAGGTCTGCGATTTTGTGTAGCCTCTCATCCTTACCCCACGACTCCTATGTTTCGCATCCCCGGCTCCCTCGGCAAAGACCTGTGTGACAAAGACCTCGGCATGACCCGCCGCGACATCCTGCGCGTGGGCGGTGCCACTATGATGGGCCTTACGCTCAATGGCATGTTCCGCGCGCAAGCCGCCTCCGTGAACTCTGCCGCCGCTGGCCGCGCAGGCTGGGGTAAGGCGAAGCACGTCCTCATGATCTATCTTCAGGGCGGCCCGAGCCATCTCGATCTATGGGACCCAAAGGAAAACGTGCCTGACAAGGTGCGCTCCGCTTTCAAAACGATCCCGACCAAGGTGCCCGGCCACCACTTCACCGAGATCCTCCCGCAGCTCGCAAAGGTGAACGACAAGTTCACGATGATCAATTCGATGAGCTACACGCCGAATGGTCTCTTTAACCACACGGCGGCCATCTACCAGATCATGACCGGCTACACGACGGACAAAGTCAGCCCGTCCGGCCAGCTCGAGCCACCAAGCCCGAAAGACTTCCCGAACTTCGGCAGCAATATCATCCGCCTGAAGCCGATGGATGAGCCTATGCTTCCGTTCGTGATGCTTCCGCGCCCGCTTCAGGAATCCAACGTCGTCGGCAAAGGCGGCACGGCTGGCTTCCTCGGCAAGGCCTATGATCCCTACACCCTCTATCCCGATGGCGATGACCTCGACATGGGCAAGATGGACCGCATCAAGATCGAAGACCTCCAACTCCGCCCCGACCTCTTCAGTGTCCGCCTACAGCGCCGCGCGAAGCTGCGTGATGCCATCAACGATCAGATGCCTACCATCGAAGCTGCCGTGAAGGACATGAGTCTCGACAGCTACTACGATCAGGCTTTGAACCTCATCGCCAGTGGCCGTGCTCGCGATGCCTTCGCGCTCGACCGCGAGTCACCGAAACTCCGCGACCGCTATGGTCGCAACACCTTTGGTCAAAGCTGCATGTTGGCTCGTCGCCTCATCGAAGCTGGCACCCGCGTGGTCGAACTCATCTGGCCCAAGGTCGCCAATTCAGACAATCACAGCTGGGACCATCACGTCGGCCTCACTCAACGCATGAAGAACCAGAGCGGCCCCATGCTCGACCAAGGTCTCAGCGCTCTCTTTGAAGATCTCGACGCCTCCGGCCTGCTGGATGAAACGCTCGTTGTCGCCCTCGGAGAGTTTGGACGCAGTCCTGAAAAAGGCGTGTCCACCTCCGGCAATGGCAATAGCGCCGATGGCCGCGACCATTGGCCTTACTGCTACACCGCCGTCATCGGTGGTGCTGGCATCAAGCGCGGCTACATCCACGGCAAGTCCGATAAGACAGGCTCTGCGCCTGCCGAGGATGCCGTGCATCCGATGGAACTTCTCGCCACGATCTACCACGCCGTTGGTATCGACCCAGAGACCATCGTGTACAATCACCTCAACCAGCCACGCGAGCTGGTGAAGGCGAAGCCGGTGACCAAGCTCTTTGCCTGATCGTTCATCCAAATGCCCGGCATGATCACCCGATCATGCCGGGCTTTTTTTCGCTCCAGGGTAGGACGGATTCGCTTTCACGACCTTCGCCGGCACACCTGCCACCACCATGCCGGGCTCCGTGATAGAGCGGTTCACCACGGCGTTTGCGCCAATGTGCGTCCAGTCGGCAATCGTCACTGCTCCAAAGATCTTGGCCCCCGGTTCGATCAGTACATGATCTCCGATCACCGGCACGGCCTCCTCTGTGAGCCCGATGCCGATCACCACGCCTATATTCATCCGCGCGTGGCTGCCGATGCGGGCGTTTTGATGAATCAAGATGTCCCCCTCGTGGATCAGCATCAGGCCGGGGCCGATCGTGTTCAGCGGGATGTTGAAGCCCAGCAGCAGGCGAGCGCGCTTCATCTGCAATTTTAGCCACATCCGCATGGGCCACCAAAGCGGACTTGGGCGGCAGTTCGTGTAAAACTCCTGCTTTCGCAGCAGCCGCTGGAAATACCAGATCGGGTCCTGGAGAAGCACTAGCGGCGGCATCCCCGCACGACCCAGCGCCAGGCGGTCAGCCTCCAGGTAAGCCAGGTAGTCAGAGCGGGAACGAATCATGCGCAGTAGTGCTACCATCCGGCCTGACGGAATGCCGTCAACCTTGAGACCGCTTTCAATACATCAGCACAGCATCACGCCGCGTGGCAAAAGCCGCCGCTTCCGCCGCCCAGGATTCCGCGATGTTCCGCCAGTCCTTGCCGATGCGGATCTGCTCTAGCAGCTTCGCGTGATTCAGCAGCGTGTTCACCTTCGTAGTTGCGAACTCCTTTGGATACAGTTTTTGCAAAGTTACCGCGATGGCCACTCCAGCCGCTACAGGTTTCAGCGCCTCGCGATCTGTGATGATGAGTCGCGCACCGCCGCAGGATTCGTCTTTGAAAACACTCGCCGTGGGTTTGAAGCGCACGGGCATGAAGCGCAGACCGGGCAGGCCGAGCTTGTTCAGCTCATGCGCCAGCCGCAGGTCATCGACATACGGAGCACCGAGCACCTGGAAAGGTGTGTCGGTGCCACGTCCCACACTGACGCTGAACTCCAGCAAACCCACCCCGGGATAGAGCAGCGCTGCCTCCAGCGACCGCATGTTCGGCGACGGACTCTGCCAGGGCAGGCCCGTCGCATCAAAGAGCAGTTCGCGACGCCAGCCTTCGACACGGATCACCTGCAAGTCTGCGCCAATCTTTCGCTCCACGTTCATCATCTGCGCCAACTCGCCCACCGTCATGCCATGGCGGATCGGGATGGCATGAGTGGCCGTGAATTTCTCTTCATCCACCACGGCAGGACCTTCCACCTCGATGCCGCCGATGGGGTTCACGCGATCCAGCACGATGAATTTCTTCCCCGCTTTTGCCGCTGCTTCCTGGCTCAGACGCAGTGTCGAGATGTAAGTGTAGAAGCGGCAGCCTATGTCCTGGATGTCAAAAACCAGCGCGTCGAGTTCAGCGAGTTGCTCGGGCTTCGGAGCACGATTTTCGCCATAAAGGCTGAAGACAGGCAGCCCTGTCTTTTTGTCCTTCGAGTCCGTGATCTTCTCCTGATCCAGCTCACCGCGAATCCCATGCTCCGGGCTGAAAAGGGCGCGCAGCTTCACGTCCTTCGCCTCATGCAGCAGGTCGATCGTGCTCTCGCGCCGGGCATTGATGCCCGTGTGATTCGTGATCAGCCCAATGCGCAGACCTTTCAGCGCTGAGAAGCCATCGAGCTGGAGCACGTCGATGCCATTCAGCACTGTCGGCACCTCTTTTTCACCGCGCTTCGGCAGCGCATTCGTCACGCTTTTGAAATCAAAGCCGGGAATGCACTTCGCCGCCGCTGTTCCGACCAACTCATAGAGATCCCGCACGCTGCCGCCGCCGTCAGGATGCAGCCGTGAACTGAGAAAGATCACGAAGCTCTGCGATGCGGGCTCGATCCACAAACTCGTGCCCGTGAAACCCGTGTGACCGAACGAGCCGATGGGAAACACCTCGCCGCGAGGCCTACTGTAGAGGGAATCAATATCCCACCCGAGCCCACGCCTTTCATAGACCGTCGCTGCGGTCTGCACGCCTTGCATTTGCGCGATGGTCCCCGCTTTCAAAACACGCACGCCATCGAGCTGACCACCTCCGAGAATCATGCGCGCATAGCGAGCGAGGTCCGCCGCCGTGGTGAAGAGCCCCGCATGTCCCGTCACACCACCCATGCGCCGCGACGTGGGATCATGCACCACGCCATTGAGCATCTGCCCGAGTTCATCGCGCTCCGTCGGGGCGATGCGTGAGCGCCAGTCCGCCGGTGGCACAAAGCGTGTCGAGGTCATCTTCAGCGGCTTGAACACACGATCTGCGGCAAACACATCCAGCTTTTGTTTGCTCACGCGCTGCACGATCTCGCCGAGCAGGATGAAGTTGATGTCGCTGTATCTGAAAAAGCTCTCCGGTGGTGCGTCAGGAATGCTGCTCGTCGCCCGGCGGATGCCTTCTTTGTAGCCAGTCCATGTCGGCTCCTTTGGAATCCCCGGCTTCAGGCACGAGGTGTGCGTCAGCAGATGCCGAACGCGGATCAGTTCACGCCCTTCACCGACAAACTCCGGCAGATAACGGCTCACCGGAGCCTCGATGTCCACCTTTCCCTGATCTGCGAGGATCATGATCGAAGGTGTCGTGGCGATCACCTTCGTTAGCGAGGCCGCATCAAAGATCGTGTCCGCCGTCATCTCCTCCCGTACGGGCACCAGTTCACGCGCACCCTTCACCAGTGTGTGCGTCTGCCCCTGATGTTCCAGCCACACCACTGCCCCGGCGGGATTCTTTTTAGCCACAGCCTTTTCTACCACCGCATCCAGCGCCTTCAGTCCGCTGGCATCAAAGGTGGTTTGGGCGGCTAGAGCGGCCGTGAGAAAGAGAAAGCAAAGGGCTCGAAGCATGAGCCCATCCTACCAAGTGGAATTGATGGGCCGCAACTGCTGCTTTCACTGCATCGGCAGCTGCAGTTCCACCGTCTTGCCACCGCGCAGTACTTTTACTGGCACCTTCTCACCCTGCTTATGTTCCTGCATGAGATGGCCGTGGAGGCGGCTTTCCGTGATTCGGTGTTTGATGTCGGCGACTTCGATCAGCACGTCGTCCTTTTGGAAGCCAGCCTTCTTTGCCGCTGCGTGGATATTGTACATGCCGAGACCTTTCACCCACAGCGCCATTCCTTCGGTGCCGAGGCCGCGTTGCTTGCGCTCCTCATCCGTGAGGTCTAGCAGGTTCAGTCCGCCTGCCGCCATGCCGCGCATGGACCACGCGGAGGCGCGCCCGGAGGTGTCGGTCTGCTTCTTCCAGCCGGAGGGCAGGTCGAGCATGAGCTTCGTTTCCGCTCCACTGCGTTTCACGACGACTTCATGCTGCGCACCGTCGCCCGTGCGATGCAGCGCCCAGCTTACATCGGCGATGGATACCAGCGGTTGCCCTGCAAAGGCCGTGATCTCATCGCCCGATTTCAATCCTGCCTTCTCGGCCAAACTGCCTGCGGTGACGGCACTCACTGTCGCCACCTGATCTGCCATGAGCGTGATGCCCAGCGTCTCTGGTGATGGCATCGGGAAAACCCATTCGTCGGGCACGGGCTGTTTTTGGTCGCGATACGACGTGCGCAGTGCATCGCCAATCATGTGACAGTGGATGCAGCTTCCCACGACCTTGCCATTCCAGTCGAGCTCACGCCTGTACTTCCCCGCCAGCTTTGGCATGTCAGTCGGATTCACATAGGGGAGTGGGCCGGGCTGTTTAATCGCGAGACTCGTTTTGTTCGCCGGATAGCCTTTGTGGATGGCGAGTGCTGCCTCGAGAGCCTTCTTGTAGCCAGCCAAAGTCTGGTCCGCCGAGTTCTTCTGGTGTGTCCACGAGCCGTAGCGGCCATACACCGTGCCGTCGCCATTGAAAAAGAGCGTGGAGAAGGAGAGGTCGAAGTCGAACTGAAGCTTCGAGAGATCGAGATCGTTGGCATTGATCACACGCACGCAGACAAACTGGTCGAGCAGCGCGGAGAGTGCATCGCTCTCCATCAGCACCGCCGAGTCCAGCCCCATGCAGGCCAGACACGGCACGCAGCGCATCACGATGAGCACCGGCTTGCCCGTGAGCTTCGCCTGCTTGAAGCCGCTCTCGACATCGTTGTAGCCCCAGCGTTTGTCCGCTTCCATCTTCGCCTTGTCCGCTCGCACCGCCCCTTCACGATCTTTGACGGACTCGGCGTGGATAAGGGGAGTTGAAAGCAGCGCGATGGCACACAGAATGAGTTTTGAATTCATGAGGACGGAGGTTGGGAAAAGCGGTTTCTCAGGCGAGCATGACATTTTTGTTAAGCTCAGGTAAAGCCCAAAACGCCTGGCCTCGGCATGTGTTTCATTACGAAGATCATGAAACCAAGTTCCGCCCTTACTCTACTCGTCTCCAGCTTCGCCATCATCGCCATCATCGCCACTGCGCTTGAGGCACCGCAGGTGAGCATCACTGAGTCGGGCGGCAAACGCCTCATCAAATCCAACGGCATCCCCGATCACGAGACGGGGCAGTTTCCCAATCGTGGCAACCCCAACACCATCGCCGCGCAGAGCTACGAGTATCGCATGACGCTCACTCCGAAGCCCTCCCCCAGCCCGTATCCATCCCGTCATGCGACGTTCGGCGTGGCTCTCAATGGCGTGCCGTTCGAGGCGGGCACCGGCGAGTTTTGGAATGGGGATCGCGCCTGGAATTACGAGGCGAAGAGTGGAAAAATCGATCTCGGGCTCGATCAAAACGACGCGCATGTGCAGCCCGGCGGCCAGTATCATTATCACGCCCTGCCCACCGGCTTGATCACGAAGCTCGGCGGTGATGATGGCTCGAAAATGGTGTTCGTTGGCTGGGCGGCGGACGGCTTTCCCATCTATGCCAGCCATGGCCATCGTGATCCAAAGGATGCCGCCAGTCCGCTCGTGAAGATGCGCTCCAGCTACCAGTTCAAGAAGGGCACGCGCCCGAGCAACGGCCCCAGTGGCAGTTACGATGGCACCTTCACCGCCGACTATGAATACGTCGCTGGTTCTGGCGATCTCGATGACTGCAATGGCCGCTTCGGCGTCACGCCCGAGCATCCTCAGGGCATCTACCACTATTACATCACGGAGACCTTCCCCTACCTCAGCCGCCAGTGGCGTGGTCAGCCTGACAGCAGCTTTGAAAAGAAAGGTCCGCCCGGTGGTGGCAGGCCAGGCGGCCCTGGAGGCCCACCGGGAATGCGGGGTCGTCGCGGCGGTCCCGGCTTTGGTCCACCGCCACCTCGGGGTTTTTGAGGCTCACTCAGGACGCTGGGGGACCTTCACCAGTCGCGCTGGATCGTAGCCCTGCTTCTCCAGCCTTTTGAGGATGCCCTCATACGTCGCGGCATCGAGCACCGGCTTCCGGCTCAGCACCCAGGCTAGTTTGCGATTCGGATAACCCACGACACTCCATTGATAATCGGGATCAAGGTCGATGATCAGATAGGGGGCACGCAGCGGCCAGATAAATTGCACACGCCACTCGGCATTCGTCTCCTTGTCATGCACCCAGGCCACGCCTTTCCATTGCTCCAGTGGCGCGTCCAGGCTGCCACGGCGAAAAAGAAAGATGTTATCCATCCTGCCATCAGGACGAAGGACATAACGATCAAAAGTGCCGACCTTACCCTTCTCTAATGAATACGGGATGTGAGCAAAGACATACCAGTCGCCTGCATAACGCTGGAGATCGACCTTGGGGACGGTTTGGAGTGGTGGCAGTTTCATAGCGGCGCAGGAAATCAGGCCCGGCAGGCAAAGGCACAGTAGAAGGCGGACAGCAGATAGCATGAACTGGGTTACGGCCCGCTCACGAGCGTGGACTTCTGGATGTGAGCCTATCGTCTCGGAAGACAAATCGTGCGTTCCTCCACTCTCTGTGCCATGGTGGCGCATGGAACAGACAATCCTCCACCTGCTCGGACAGGCAGACTATTCGCCATCAAACGTCCCGCAGTTGATCGACCAACTCCGCCTCGAACCCCGTCGTCAGCAGGAACTTCAGCATTGCCTCAAAGGCATGGAACAGCGCGGCCTCATCCTCCGCACGAAGGGCAACCGCTACATCGTCGCACGCGAGGCCGACCTCATCGCCGGCCTCATCCAGATCACCCGTGGCGGGCGCGGCTTTGTGCAGCCGGACGAGCCCGGCATCGGCGAGATCGGCATCCCCGAGAGCGGCACCCACACCGCCATGCATGGCGACCGCGTGCTCGTGCGGCGCGACGTGCGCTCCCAGGGCCTGCGCAAAGCGACCCCGGAGGAAAACACCGGCACCGTCGTCCGCATCCTCCAGCGTGGCCGCACGCAGTTCGTCGGCACTTTGCAAAAAGGCCGCCAGTTCCTCTTCGTCACGCCGGATGATCCACGCCTCCCCGGTGCCATTCATGTGCCCGAGCCGCGCGATGTCGGCACGAAGGCCAACATTGGTGACAAAGTCGTCGTCGAAATTCTCCAGTGGGAATCCCGCCAGACACCGCCGGAAGGCGAGGTCATCGAGGTGCTCGGCCCGCCTGATAAAGAAGGGGTCGATATGCTCTCCGTGCTGCGGCATTACGAACTCCCGCTGAGCTTCCCCAAGAACGTCCTCGCCGAGGCCAACTCCATCGCCAAATCCCGGCCTGACAACCAGCCCAGCGCCGAGGAGTGCACAGGTCGTGTCGATTGCCGGAAGCATGATGTCGTCACCATCGACCCCGATGACGCGCGCGACTTCGACGACGCCATCTGCCTGCAAAGACATGGCAAAGACCAGTGGAAACTCTGGGTCCACATCGCGGATGTATCCCATTACGTGAAGCCCGGCAGCCACCTCGATGTGGAAGCCAAAAAGCGTGGCAACTCCACCTACCTCGTCGATCGCGTTATCCCCATGCTGCCCGAAGCTCTGAGCAATGAACTCTGCTCCCTCAAGCCCGGCCTGGATCGCCTGACCAAATGCGTCGAATTCGTGCTCGGCAATGAGGGCCGCGTCGTCAGCGCCAAGTTTTACGCCGCCGTCATTCACTCGAAGCGCCGCTTCACCTACAAGGAGGCCTTTGCCACCCTGCAAAAGGCTCCCGAAGGCGTGATCGAGCAGATGCTGCACGACGCCAATGCCATGGCGCAAAAGATCCGCGAGCACCGCTTCAAGAACGGCTCCCTCGATCTCGACTTCCCCGAGAACAAGATCCGCCTCGACGAGCATGGCAAAGTCTGCCGCATCGAGCGCATCGAGAACGACATCTCCCACCAGCTAATCGAGGAATACATGCTGCTCGCCAACGAAGCCGTGGCCGGACGTCTCATGCAGCTCGACGTGCCCGCCGTCTATCGCGTGCATGAGTCCCCGAAGGAAAAGCGGCTGAACGACTACCGCGAAGACGTGCTCAGCCACCGCGTCCAGTGTGGTGATCTCACGCACCGGCCCGAAGTCCAGAAGCTGCTCGCCAAGCTCGGCACCATCCCCATCGGCCAGGCGCTGAAGATCGGCTTCCTCAAGTCCCTCATGCGTGCTCGTTACGCCGTTGAGCCGCTCGGGCACTACGGCCTCGCGAAGAAGAAGTACACCCACTTCACCTCTCCCATCCGCCGTTATGCCGACCTCGTCGTACATCGCGCCCTGTTTGATCAAACGCCGCTCCAGGTCAGCGCCGCCAAACAGATCGCCGAGCACATCAGCCTCACGGAAAAGAACAGCGCCGATGCCGAGCGCGACAGCAAGGAAGTGAAGCTCTACGCCTACCTCGAAGCCCAGATCGCCTCCAAGAAACCGCAGGCCTACGCCGCCCTCGTCACCGACGTGCGGAACTTCGGCTTCTTCATCGATGTGCCCGACCTCGGCCTCAGCGGACTCGTGCCGCTGTCTGCCATCCCGGATGACTTCTTCACCTTCGATCCCGCGCGCAACCAACTGCTCGGACGCCGCACCCGCCGCGCCATCCGCCTCGGTGACAACGTCACCGCCCAGATCTACCGCATCGACCGCTTCAAGAAGCAGGTGGACTTCCAGCTCGTTCGCGAGCGCCCCGAGCGACCTCAGCGCACGGAACGTCCACAGCGTTCCGAACGCTCTGAGCGCCCTGAAAGGGCCTCCCGCCACGTCAAACCTGAGCCTCCGGCCCCACCCGCAGCCAAAGAGGAACTTCGTCCCCGGAAGCCCAAGTTCTTCGAGAGGCTGATGTCGAAGAAGAAAGCTCGGAAAGATCTTCCGTGAGTGCTGCCGTAGTGCCTCGGCAACTATCCTCTTATGGCTCCACGCGATCCATCCGATCCAACCCGACACT
>JBIKIA010000521.1:0-3828 GCA_044361885.1 Prosthecobacter sp.
GTTCCTTGGTGCGCTTGGCCATCGGGGTCTTGATTGCATCGGCGATAATCTTGGCGGTGCCGAAGCGAACGACGGGATTCGTGGTCACCCACAGGCGGAATTTGCCAGGGTTGTACTTCCCGTTTTGGAACTGCGAACTGAGCGTGACAGTGAGTTGCGCACCACCTTCGTAGGCGATGGGTCTGGTGAACTCAAAGGTGGCCTCATGGCGGAAGCCGCCCTCAGGAGACACTGCCCAGCCTTTGTCGCGATTGCGTGGCTTCAGGCTTTCTTTGAGGTCGAATCCGGCCTGCTCGAAGTCAGCTTTCGGTTTCTTCAGAGTGATTGCTTCACCACCGCGTTTGCTGCGTTTGGCATCTCCTGGATCAGCGCGGACGCTAAATTCGCTGAGGACGAAATTGCCATCGGGGGCGGTGCCGGGGCCGTTGTTGGGCAGGCGGGTGTCGGGGAGCATCTCCAGCTTGATGGCGGTGATGTTCGTGAGAGATGTTTTGGCGACGAGGATGTAAGTGCCGGCAGTCTGACGGCCTTCGGGAAGGGCGGTGGCAAAGAGGCTACCATCGGCTTCAACGGTGAGTTTTTCCACTCCGTTGGCCCGCTGCACTTTGACATCGAGCGGCTGCCATTCGGTGGTGAGATCGACATACTGCTCCCAGCGCGGCTGCTGCATAGGTGCTGTATCGGCGACGGTCTTCACGGCAGCTTCAGCTTTGGTGATCGCCGCAGCACGGGCAGCTTCCTGCTTCTTCACTTCCGGGGCCATCTTCACCTTGTAGGCTTCGAGTTCGGTCTTCGTGCCGGCGATCAATGCAACGCGCTCAGCTTCGGCTTTGTCGATCGCTGGTTTTTGTTCGGCTTCCTTGGCCTGCCATTCGGCGGCGAGCATTTTGTTTTCAGCGTCCATGCTGGCCATGCTGGCGAGTGCGGCATTGATCTCTTTGCCGGTGGGTTTGCGGTTGAGGATGCGAATGAAAATCTCCTCCACGAGCTTGGCGTCGTCCTTCACCTCGGCGGTGAGTTTGGCGATGGCGTTGTTCGGGTCGCTGATGGCATCGCCGACGGTGGGGCCGGACATGAGGGCCATGACGGGGCCGAGGTTCACATCGTTGCTGCGCTCGCACTCGCACACGGATTCGCGGGCGGGTTTGCCGAAGTTGGTGAGGAAGCCATCGGGGAGCTGCGTCTGGCCATCGATGAGCTGCGCGGCGCGGGTGCCTTTGGGCACGCCGGGGATATTTGGCATACTGCCGGTGACGGCGAAGACGGAGTCAAAGAGTGTCTCGGCAGGCAGGCGGCGGGCTTTGGCGTGACTGTAATTGATCTTGTCGTCCTCGTTCCATTTGTTCGTGGCGAGAGTGAGCTGATAGGTGCGGCTCTGAGTGATGATCTTCATCAGATGACGCACGTTGAAGCCGCTCGTGATGAACTCATTCGTCAGGTATTGCAGCAGCTCGGGATTGCTCGCGGGGTTGCCTGCGCGGATGTCATCGAGAGGCTCGATGACGCCAGTGCCGGTGAGGTAGCCCCAGATGCGATTGGCGTAGCTCATGGCGAAGTAGTCGTTGTCCGGGCTGGTCATCCAGGTGGCAAACTGCTCGCGTCGGCTGGTGGCCGTCTTGCTCACGAGTTCGGCATCAAAGGGCACCTGTGGGGCGACAGGCGCATTGGTGCGTAGGTGATTCTGCTCGCCTTCTTTTTTATCGGCGACGATCTCGTAGAGCGGCTTCGCGCCTTCGACAGCGGTGCCGCCGATGGTCTTGCCAGCACTCGCAGGATCGGTCTTGAGGTCGATCTGGGCGAAGTAAGCGGCGGTCTGGTAATATTGATCCCAGGTCCATTTCTCGAAGGGATGGTCGTGGCACTTGTTGCAGTTGAAGCGCGTGGCTAAAAACAGATGTGTGGTGTTTTCCACCAGCTCTTCCGGCGTGCGCACGGTCTTGTAATAAGAGGCAGCGGGGTTGTCCTTCGTGGAGCCAGTAGCGGTGATGATGCGGTAGGCCATGCGGTCATACGGCGTGTTGTCGGCGACCTGCTGCTTGATCCATGAGCGCAAGATGGTGACGCCTTCGTTGCCGAGGAACTTCGAGTTCACTTGCAGCATGTCGGCCCATTTGTTCGACCAATGATCGACGAAGTCAGGGTTGCCGACGAGCTTGTCGATGACCTCGTTGCGCTTCGTGCGGGAGTCGCGTGTGTCGGCGACAAAGGCGCGAACTTCTTCGGGCTTCGGCGGCAGGCCGGTGAGGTCGAGATGGAGGCGGCGGAGGAAGTCTTCATCGGTGCAGAGGCCGCTCGGCTCGATCTTCATGCGCTCCCATGTGCGGGCGACGAGTTCGTCGATCTTGGTCCACTTCTCGGGTTCTTTCCAAGCGAAGCCGGTGCGGTCGCCCATGACCGTGATGGTGGTGGCGGCATACGAGCCCTCAAAGCGTGCTAGGATGGCGGCCTCACCACGGCGGAGGCTGGTCATGAGGCCGGATTTGTCCGCCTCGATCACGTCTCCATTGCCACTGTCCATGAAGGCCTCGGCGGTGACGTCTTTGACATAACCATCGGCATAGCGGGCGACGACACGCATCTGCTGGCGATGTCCGATGCGCTCCAGCACGGGGTTTTTCGGCGAGATCTCGATGCTGGTGACACGCGGCGTCTTCATGTCCAGCTTCGCGCCCTGGCTGATCCAGGCTTTCAGGGTCTCGTAGTAAAGCTCGCCCGGGACGGTGAGCTGGCCGCCTTCATGCGGCACGGAACCGCTGGCTTTCAAAAGCATGAGCGAGTGATCTGGTGAGGCCACATTCGCGCGGCGGCTGCCGAGTTCGTCGGTGAAAGCGAGCACGTCATAGATGGGATCGTAGCCGCGCAGGCTGAGCTTGAAGCCTGCCTTGCCATCCTTCGCGCCGTGGCAGGTACCCATGTTGCAACCGAGCTTGCTGGTGATGGGCATGATGTCACGGACGTAGTCGGGTTTCAGCGCGGCGTTCATGCCTGTGACACTGACGGGCACGCTGGCGGTCTTGCCCATAAAGGCGATCTTCACCTCGCCTTTGCCATCCTTGGTTGGGCGCACGAGACCGCGCTCGTTGATGTTCAGCGCTTCGGCATTGGTGGAGCTGAGCTTGGCCATGCGGGTGATGTCGGCCTTCGTTCCATCGCTCATCGTGGCGGTGACCAGGAGTTGGGCATACTCGTTTGGCTTGGCGATGCTGACGCTGGTGGGCTGCACCTCGATGCTGGCGACGGTGAGTCCGGGGATGAGTGTCTCGACCTTGTCGTCCTTCTTTGCCGTAGGTCGCACGCTGTCATCGGCGATGACCTCGCTGGCGGCGAGCGCCTTGTCCGCGACGAGCGGGACACTGACGAACTCTTTCGCGATCTTGCCCGTGGCGGCATCGATGAGGCGAATGCGGCCATCTTGTCCCGCTGCGGCCACCGTTTTGCCATCGGGGCTGAAGCTGACGGTGAACATACCGCAGGGCATCGGCGTGGTGCTGAGCTGCTTCACATCTTTGGTGAGCCAGGCATCGAGTTCGGGGCCTTTGCCGCTCACCGTTTCGATGATCTTCTTCACGGGATCAGGCAGCGTGCTGTCATACTCGCTGGCGTAGATGTTCACCGCGCCAGCGCCTTCATGCGAGGCTCCGGCGACGATGCGCTTGCCATCCGGTGCGAAGTCCACGCCGAAAATGCGCCCCTGCATGACGGGGAATTTTCGAATGAGATTGGCGTTGTCGCCGATGACGCGCTTCGTGATGCGCTCCATGCGATAGATCGCAGGCACGCCGTCGGTGCCGCCGATGAGGATTTCATTGCGCGTTGGATGCCGCGCGA
>JBIKIA010000456.1:0-4202 GCA_044361885.1 Prosthecobacter sp.
CGGCGGGCTTTAGACTGGTTCAAAAAAGAAAATCATAAACGCGTCTTTGGTCGGCACTGGGTTGAAGGATAGAGGGTTAGTCGAATAGAGGTCGCAGGGTGTCGATGATGCGGTCCTGCAGTTGCTCGGAAGACTTGGCGACCCAGCCGTTGAACCAGTCTGCCTGCATGCGCAGCCACAACCTGTTTTATGGCATTGAGATCGGCGAGCGTGGCGGCAGATACTCGGACTAAAGTGGTGTCAGATGAGGCTCCTGGCCTTGTGCCATTAGGCGTTGTAGAGCAACAAGATCGCGCGGCGTCCTGCCACGCGTGGGTTCTCCTCGGCCAGGGTTTCGAGGAACACCTGAAAGGTGAAGCTGTAGCACAGGTTGAAGAGCAGTGCGCCAAACGCGTTGTGGAGCAGTTGCTCGCCACGTAAGGCGAGTGGCGGACTTTGCCGATCTTTGTCCAATTGCGGCGCGGGGAATGAAATGATGGGGCTTCGTCGCGGGTTGTATGGTTGCCCCACCGGCGTTTACGGTGTCAATCCTCCGAACTGGATGAGGCAGACATTTTCAATCTCCATCGCATGAAGCACTCACATCCCACCCGGCTGCCAGTCTGATGGCGTCGGCTCGCTAACATCTACGGCGGCGATGCCCGGGCGTGTGAAGCGGATCTTTCGCGCTCGGAACAGGGCTCCTAGCGCTTGTTTGAAAGCGGCTTTGCTGGCTTCGAAGGTTTCGCGGATGCGCTCGGGCGGGCTGTCGTCGTCGAATTCGAGTTTGCCGCCATTCGCGGAGAGCACTTCGAGGATGCGTTCGGTGAGCGGGGCGACGCGTTGATAACCGGAGGCGTCGAGACTGAGATCAATCTTCCCGCCGGGTTGAGTGCCGACGATGTAGCCTTTGACCTCCTGCCCCGGCTTCAGCGGCATGGTGATGCGGCTTTCATGCAGCAGGCCCATGTGGGTGCCACCGACGAGCGCGTTGTAGCCCATCGGGGTGCGGTTGGCGATGATGAGGCTGACTTCCTGACCTTTGCGATAGGGAACGGTTTGGTGGCTGAGGTGCTTGTTCAGCTTTGTGGTGGCGATGATGCGGTCGGAGCGTTCGTCGAGCTTCACGAAGACGAGCACCTTTTGCCCGACCTGCACTTTATCGAGCTGCTCGCGGAAGGGCAGGAGCAAATCCTTGGGAAGGCCCCAGTTTAACAAGGCACCCATCTGCCGATGCACGCCGATGACTTCCAGCGAGGCGAACTCGCCGACAAAGGCCAGCGGCTTCTCGGTGGTGGCGATGATACGGTCTTCGGAGTCGCGGTAGATGAAGACCTCGAGCAGATCATCCAAGGCGGTGCCTTTCGGGATGTAGCGGGTGGGGAGGAGGATCTCTCCGTGATCGCCGCCGTCGAGATACACGCCGTGGGGCGTGCTGTAGAGAACCTTGAGTCGATTGAGTCTGCCGAGATCTGCCATGTGGTCTGAGGTTAGGCGTGAGTGTGCTCTTCTACAAACAGCAAAGGGCGGCATTGCTGCCGCCCTTTGGAGAAAAGTTATTGTTGGGATTATTTAAGGTCTGCTGGCTTCACGCCGCGCCTGAAGCCGCGGAAGCGGTGTGGATCTTTGAGATCCTCGCCGTCCTTGGTGCCATACATGAGTGGCTCATATGCACCCACGTATTTAACATTCGCCAAGCCTGGGACTTGAAGGCCGAGGCCCCAATAAACGCCGTTCACGACGAGGCGACGAAGGCTTTCATCGGTCAGATCGGTGGCGGCTCCCATGGTTGTGCAGAGTACTTTGTTCGTCTTGCCAGCTTCGTTTTTCACTTCGCGGGTCCAGGCAATGGGCATCATTGGGCGGTTCACACTCTGTTCGATGCCCGCTTTGTTCTTTTTCTGATACTCTGCAGGAGCGCTCTCGCGCTCCATGCTGGAGAGCACCTGACCGCGAGCTAGAATTGCGGCGTCAACTGGTGGGGAGGCCTCATAGACATCGGTGGTGCCAAAGAATTCCTTCACTCCGCGGAGCAGGGGGCTTTCTTTGACCATGGGCTCCAGGATTCCCTTGGTGGCTTCGGAGCGATGTTTGCCCCAGTGGCTGACCCAGGTTTCGCCGAGGAATATGCGTCCAAAGCCACCTTTCTCATTGTTCCAGGCCCAGGCTCCATAGGTGCTGTCCTTTGCCATGTTGAAGGCATGTGTCGAGGTGCGCAGGCCGATGATCGGCACGCCGCGCTGCACGGCATCGTAGAAGTGCTTCATGGCTGCGTCTGGCCAGTGGCGGAAGCGGATGGACATGATGATGGCATCGGCGCTGTCGAGAGCTGCCGGGTTGGTGACGCTATCCTGGTTGTTCGAGTCGATGAAGCCATCTTTGTCCACGGAGAAAAGGACGGTGGCTTTGAATCCGTGACGCTCGCTGAGAATTCTGGCGAGCATGGGCATGGCCTCTTCGCTGCGATATTCTTCGTCACCCGAGATGAGGACGATGTGCTTGCCTTTGGCTTCACCCTTTGGCTCGTAGGTGAGGAAGTCATCCGCAGCGAGGCAGGGGGCCAGCGGCAAGGTGGCAAGGAAGGAGAGAAGGAGGCGACGATTCATGGCAGTGTGGGTTGGGGGCAGGATGGTGAGCTAAGACGGCCCCCGGCGTCCATCGCTTTCCACGCACGGTAGGATTTTAGCGCGGCGGTGGCTCAATTTTTTTTCAAGACGAACTCCCCAATCTGCTGTGCGGCTTCGATGGTGATCTCGGATTCAGTGTTGACCTCCAAATCGGTGAAATCTCGGCGATGGGCGATGCGGCCTGCTTTCCAAACCCAGGCGCGTGGGTTGTAGGGGCCGACTTTGCGTGGATCGCTCCAGGTGTGGAGGCCGAGGGTGCGGTCGTTCACGGCGGCGGCGATGTGCATGGGGCCGCTGTCCACGCTGATGACCCAGCGGGCAGATCTGAGGCAGGCGATGAGTTCAGCCAAAGTCGTGCGGTGGCTGAAGTCGATGATGTGTCCGCCGGTGGGCCGCGCTTTGTCCTCACTCATGCCGACGAGGACTATGGGGCGTGGGGCGAGGGTGTCGCAGAGGGCTTGCAGAGCTTCGTTCGACAAGGACTTGCCTGCTCCGCGTGACCAGGGATGGATGACGATGAGGTCATCACGCTGCGGCCAGTCTTTGGGCAATGTGCCAGGGGCGAGGGGGAAGCTGAGGTTTTCGGCGTCGATCTCGATGCCGAGAGCGCGAGGCAGAGCTAGGTAACGATCCACGGCGTGAGCGGAGGAATCGACGGTGATGATGTGATCGTGGAGCAGACGCGCGCCTTCGCGGGAATCGGACAGGCCGAGGATCGGGCGTGAGCCACTGGCGCGGGCGAGCACGGCGCTGCGTAGCAGACCCTGGAAGTCGAGCACGATCTCGGGGCCGTGCTGGGTGGGCAGTGTCTGCTTGGCCCAGCGGGTAGCTTTGAAGATAGAGGTCAGGCCGCGGAAGCTCTTGCGAGGGAAGGGGATGACTTCATCGAGCCACGGCGAGCCTTGCAAAAGCGGTGTCCACTCGGTGTTGGCGACCCAGCGGAGCCGGAGGTGATGGTGGGCCAGCTTGATCGCGTGCACGGCGGGCAACGTGTGCACTATGTCTCCCAATGAACTGGGTTTGACGATCAGGACTGATCGAAACTCCGCGAGGTCTGGCAACGCGGGGTGGCTCATGGATTACTTGCCGAGTGAGAGTCGGTCAGCGAGCAGTGAAGGGAGACCAGCGGCGCGGATTTTGTCCTGCGCGGTCTGGATGTCATACTCGAGACGGCGGATGGCGATCGTCTGTGCCTGCACATCATAAATGGCATAGGAAGCACGCCAGTCGCCATCACGCGGCTGGCCGACGGAGCCGACGTTGACGAAGTACTTTACCCCGCGCTGGAGCTGAACCTCGGTGCCACGAGCTGCGCGGACGGAGTCGTCTTTTTCAAAAATGCGAGGGACGTGGGTGTGACCGTAGAAGCAGACCTGGGTGAACTGGTAGCTGAAGCTGGCCATCGCGTCGAAGCGGTTGGTCACGTAGCCCCAGCTTCCGGGGGAGTCGAGCGTGGCGTGGACGATGGTGAAGTCGCGGACCTGACGGACGAGTTTCAGGTCACAGAGCCACTGGCGCTGCTCCTCGGTGAGCTGGGCGCGGGTCCAGAGGAGGGCTGCTTGAGCCAGGGGATTGAGCTCTTCGAGGTTCGATTCG
>JBIKIA010000522.1:0-3823 GCA_044361885.1 Prosthecobacter sp.
AAGGTCATCGGCCTCACGCCGGATGTGCCACAGCTACTCAGCCTCTCGGGTGATGCCAAACGTGGTTCGGCGATGCTCACACCGGCGGGATCACTCGCCACCTGTCTGGCCTGTCACTTCGTCAATGGTACAGGTCGGGACTTCGGGCCGGACCTTTCCAAAGTCGGGGCACGGCTCACAAAGGAGCAACTCCTCGAAAACCTGCTGCATCCCTCGAAGCAGATCGCGCCGGGTTATGCAGCTTACACGGCGGAACTGGCGGATGGCACCATGCAGATGGGTTTTGCCGTGAAACAGACCAAGGGAGAAACCGTGCTGAAGCTCGCCACCGGGCAATCCCTCACTCTGCGGGCAGCGGAACTGAAGTCGCTGAAGCCTCTTCCCTCCTCGCTGATGCCCGAGGGACTGCTCCAGGCCATGACCGCCGCAGAGATCGCGGATCTTCTCGCCTATCTGGCTTCGCTGAAGTGAGCCATGGGCCAGCGTGGAGGAGTCTCCCGACTCAATCCTGACCTACTGGCCTGACTTTTCGCCCGGCGGCTGCGCTACCAGCTCAGCCTCGGGACGCCGCAGGAGTATATGAACCAGCGCGATGATCTGTCGCTGGTGCGTGACCGCATCGAGTTCGCCCGGCAGGCGACGGTGCTGTTTGGCAGGCTGGATATCATCGCCTGCACCTGGGATGAACTCACGCCGGACACACCTCTGGCCCGCCTGCTGCGCTGCGCCACGGAGCTGCTTTTGAACCGGGTGCGCCTGCCCGGAGCCGCTGCGGATCTGCGGGATGCACTGACCATACTGGAGGAAGTAGAGCCCGTGCATCCGCTGGAGCCGCCTGAATGCCCGGTGCCGTCGTGCATGAGCAGGTGCGTCTCGGCTCACTGCTCGTTTCCCCCATTCAAAAGCTCGGCCAAGACGCCGACTATCTCTGGCATCAGGCCAACGTCGTCTGGGTGGGCGATGCCAAGTACAAGTGCCCCATCGGCGATGAATGGCCGAAGATCGACGAGGTGCGCCAGCTCATCTGCTACGGCCAGCTCGCCACACAGCGGCATCCCGGCAAGGCCAGCCGACTGATGCTGCTGCATCGCACGACAGACGCTGAGACATCAGAGGAATGGCAGACCTTTGAGGGTCAGCCTCTGCGGCTGCAAAGCGTGCGCGTGGCGAAGTCGAGCTGAAGCTCCTCAAAAACTTTCCTGTCCAAGATTTCTTCCCCCGCGTCTGTATTAGCGGATGATGACTTCCCCTCCCCACCACGAAACTCTCACGAATCGTCGCGACTTCCTGCGCCGCGCTGGCGGTGGCTTTGGGGCTTTGGCGGCGGCGGCCATCCTAGGGGAGGACTCCGCCATGGCGGCGCTTGGCGATGCCGGGGGCACGGCTGGCAATCCGATGTCCGCGAAGCTGGCGCATCGCATGGGCAAGGCGAAGAGTGTGATTTTTCTCTTCATGGAGGGCGGGCCGAGCCACCTCGACCTCTTTGATCCGAAACCGCTGCTGCGTCAGCTCGCCGGCCAGCAATTGCCGCCGAGCTTTGGCAGTGTGATCACGGCGATGGGTGAAAGCCGCGCACCTTTGCTCGCCGACAAACGCGAGTGGAAGCAGCATGGCGAAAGCGGTCTCTGGATCAGCGACTGGCTGCCGCACACGGCGCGCATGGCGGATGACCTCTGCGTCATCCGCTCCTGCGTGTCTGACGGCATCAACCACGCTGGCGGCGTGTGCTCGATGAACACTGGCAGCATCTTCGGCGGGCGTCCATCGCTCGGTGCCTGGGTGAATTACGGCCTCGGCACGATGAATCAAAACCTGCCCGCCTTTGTCGTGATCAAGGACACCGACTCCCAGGTGGTGAATGGCGTGCGCAACTGGGGCAGCGGCTTCATGCCCGCCGTGTATCAAGGCACCAACTTCGAGCCTGATGGCACGCCCATCGCGAATCTCAACGCGCCCAAAGGCGTCGGCCAGGACCGCCAGTTGGCGAAGCTCTCCTTCCTCGACAAACTGAACCGCGACTTTGGCCGCGAGCGCACGGACAACACGCAGCTCGACGCCCGCATCAAAGCCTACGAGCTGGCCTTCCGCATGCAGTCTCAGGCTCCCGAAGCCGTGGACCTGAACAAGGAATCCGCCGCCACTAAGCAGCTCTACGGCATCGACGATCCGAAGACAGCCACCTTTGGCCGCAACTGCCTGCTCGCGCGTCGCCTCGTGGAGCGCGGTGTGCGCTTCATCCAGCTCTACTCCGGCTCCGGCAGCAAGTGGGACGCGCATGATAAGATCGAAGAGAACCACACGAAGTATTGCGGCGAGACGGACAAGCCCGTGGCCGGCCTGCTGATGGATCTGAAAGCACGCGGATTGCTCGACGAAACGCTCGTCATCTGGGGCGGCGAGTTTGGCCGCACACCGATGAGTGAAAAGGGCGATGGCCGTGACCATAACCCCACCGGCTTTACCATGTGGATGGCGGGCGGCGGCATCAAAGGCGGTCAGGTCATAGGCGCCACGGACGATCTCGGCCTGCGTGCAGCGGACCAGAAGATGCACGTCCACGACCTGCACGCGACCATTCTGCATCTCATGGGCATCGACCACACAAAGCTGGTCTATAAATACAAAGGCCGCCCCGAGCGCATCGACATGAATGAAGGTAATGCCTTCACGAAGATGAAGATGGTGTAGCGGGCGCGGGAGTCAAACACACCTGTGGATCAAAGGCATCGTGCTCTGTAGAGCAGACCGCCCGCGTCGAAGCCGTGTGTGTGCTCGGCGGACGAGGGCGGTGAATATGGAAGCAACTGCACCAAACGTGGACTCGGGTGCGCGGGGAGCTACTCAGCGCTCCCGCCGTTTGTCTCCAGGTTTGGGAGCCGAAGGTGCGATGCGACTTTGCGCTGAAGGGCTGGGGCGTGCCTGTGGGGCAGCCGGTCTGGCCTGGGGCTGTGGGCGTGGTGCAGACGGTCTGGCCTGAGGCTGAGGTCGCGACTGGGGTGTGCTGGGCCGCATCTGCGGCATCGGGCGGGACTGGGGGATCTGGGGCCGCACTTGAGGGGCGATGCGCTGATACTGGGTGGGCGGACGAACCTGGGGCGCGGCTGGTTTGACCTGGGGTGTAGGACGCGGAGGTGTCATTTGAGGCCTCACCTGGGGCATGGGGCGCTGAGACTGTGATGGTAGGGCGCGTGGCTGAGGAATGCTTGGGCGGACCTCGCGCACTCTCTCTGGAATTGAGCGTGACTGGGGCGGAGTGAATGGCGATGTGGGGGCTTCTGGGCGGCGGACCTCAGGGAGACGCCCTGGAAGACTTGGCCGACTGCCAGGAATCACCGCCGTGGCTTTCGGCGGCAGATTCATCGATGGTGTGGTGGGCCGCTTCGTTTCTGCGCTGGAGCCTGGCAGGGTTGGTGGTCCGACTCGGTGGCGATCCTCCTCATTGCCCGATCTGCCTACATCAGGGCGGGGCATTTCAATGGGGGGACTTACGGTGGGCATGGCTTTGCGGACTTCTTCACTGCTGCGGCGTGGATCTGTGACCCGGCTGAAAACTTTGCGTTCTTCGGGGCGCAACAGACGACCAACGGCTGGAGGCGACACCTTGCTGGTGATGAGTTCGGGAGTTCTGTCGGGCAGACTGCCACGGCTGACTCTGGCAAGCTCGTCACGATGATGCTCGCGCAGGCTCTCGGCGGCTCTGCTGTCGCTGACACCATGCCAGCCACGGTCAATGTCCGGGCGTTCCAGGCTTTCGCGAACGCGGGAAGGGATGCTGGGGGATGAATCGCGTCTCACGGTTGGTGCTGCGACGACGAGCTGGCCG
>JBIKIA010000523.1:0-3818 GCA_044361885.1 Prosthecobacter sp.
TTACCACCGCCGTGGCGACAGACGGCAGCTCAGCGCGCCCCTATCGTTATGGCTATGGCATCCTCGACGAAAATCTCGACGGAGAAAAAACAGCCACTGAAAAGCGCGTGTACTTTGAGTTCAGCGACTACTCCACGAGCTACATTTTCTACGAAAGCCCACGGCCCTGAGTCCTTCCGTGGTTAGCCGAGTCTCCATGATCAAGCGCTCCTGCATACTGAATGCCAGCCTGTCTGGGCATGGCTCAAGAGCCGTCTAAATCATGGAATCTTACAAAATGAACCACCTGACCACTTTCATTACTCCACAACTTGTGCCGCATGTTGTGACGGCGGGTATCAGTGGTTTGTAGCCAGGTCTTGGACGGCACAATCTGCACCACCTGGGCAGAGGACCTGCGCCCCGGCCTGTGTCCATCTGCTCTGAAGGAATGAGGGACCCGCCTCTTTCTTTTGGCTAACGAGTGATCCACTCTTCATGCTAGAATGAAGGAGAAAATCCTTTTATTCGAAGATGACGCCGCGCTGTCAAAACTACAACGGTTCCCCGCATTCGGTGGCAGGGATGCTGCGTCGGCTTCCGTGTTTGGTGCAAACGGTTATAGTTTTTGAGCTTCGTGTGATGGCTTGGCTTCGGTGGCTTGGCTTGATGCAGCGAAACCTTGAGCCTTCCTCGCTGGGCTGGAGGCGCCGGAGTCAGCGGATGTCTCCGAGCTCGTCAGGTGTGATCTGTTTTTACCTTCCTCTCCGACCATGAGCAAAATCAAAGCCTCCATCGACTTCACCCGTCATCTGGACCCTGAGCTCTGCCCGTCGGCCCGGACCATCCATGATCAGATGAGCGAGAACGCAGCCACTTTTCCAGCACCGCCGGTGAGCATGGCCACCCTGGAGACGCTGATCGTCATCTGTGCCGAAAGGTTAGCCGCACGCGCCAGTCGAGCCAAGGTGGAGGTGATCGCCTTTCAGGTGGCACGGCGAGCTTTGGAGAAGGCGCTGCGCGGGTTGGGCCTGTACGTCAATTCAGTCGCCAATGGGGAGGCGATGATCGTGGCGAAGAGCGGCTTTCCGCATTTCTCCACAGCCCGCCCTGTGAATACCTCCCCACTGGCGGCACCGCAGAATCTGCGCCTGAGCCACGGGAAACTCAGCGGTGTCATCAAGGCGCTCTACAAGCCGGCGAAGGAGAAAAGCGTGAACGAGGTGCAGATCTGCACGGGCGATCCGAACCGCGAGGAGGACTGGAAACAGGCAGGTTTTTATAAGCATAGCCGCGCGGAACTGAGCGGCCTGACGCCCGGCACGCTGATCTGGGTGCGCGTGCGCACGGTGGGCCAGAAAGGCGTGATGGGTGCCTGGAGTGATCCGGCGCAGATCCGTGTGCTTTAAGCGGAAGATCAGAGATTCTGTGGAGCGCGGAGTTCCAACTCCGCAGCGGGGCTATCACGCGCAAGATCTGCTTCATGCCCTCGAATGCCTTTAAGAAGAGGGCTTGGACTCGAACGACACAGCGCGCCAATCTCCGCCTGATGAAAGCGGTCGGGATACTGCGAAATGAATTCCGCGCTCCTTGGATCAACCCGCCACGAGGTCGTAGCCGCGCCAGTCTTTGATCTTCACTTCGGCGAAGTCGCCGACGGGGAGTTTTTTATCGACAAAGACGGTGGTGTCGATGTCTGGGGCGTCCATGGCGCTGCGGGCGATGCCGGGCTCCTCAACGAGGACGCGCATCATTTTGCCGACGTGGCGCTGATTGACGTGCTGGACGTTGCGCTCGATGGCGCGCATGGCTTCGTTCCAGCGGGCTTTGCGGGTCATGTGGTGGACATGCTCGTCCATTTTGTCGGCACGGGTGCCTTCTTCACGGGAGTAGTTGAAGACGCCGGCGCGCTCGAATTTCTCGTCTTCGATGAACTGGAGCAGCTCATTGAAATCAGCCTCGGTCTCGCCGGGGAAGCCGACGATGAAGGTGGTGCGGATGGCGATGCCGGGGATGCCGGCGCGGATGCGCTTCAGGAGGTTGCGGATGTAGGAGCCATTGGTCTCGCGGCGCATGAGGGTGAGCATGTTGTCACTGATGTGCTGGAGCGGGATGTCGATGTAGCGGGCGACCTTTGGGCTCTCGGCGATGGCGGCGATGAGGTCATCACTCCAATGCGCGGGGTGGGTGTAGAGGAGCCTGATCCAGAAGTCGCCGGGGATCTTATTCAGCTCGCGGAGGAGGGTGCTCAAAGATTCGCCCTTGGTGCTATCGACGCCGGAGGTGGGCTTGGGGCGCTCGCCTTCCCATTTGTCCATGCCGAAGTAGGTGGTGTCCTGGGAGATGAGGTTGATCTCCTTGACGCCGCTTTTGACGAGGTCGCGGACTTCCCTGACTACGCTTTCCTGGGTGCGGCTGCGGTGGCGTCCGCGGATCTTCGGGATGATGCAGAAGGAGCAGGGGTGATTGCAGACCTCGGCGATTTTGACATAGGCCATGTGCTTCGGCGTGAGGCGGAAGCGCGGCGTGTCGTAGTCGGGGATGTACTGCGGGCCTTTGGTGACGAGGTTTTCCTGGGCGTGGTCTTTGCCAAAGAGGCCTTGGATGATGGGGGCGACCTGCGTGATCTGGTCGAGGCCGATGAAGGCATCCACGTCGGGCATGAGGGTGGGCAGCTCATCGCGGAAGCGCTGGGAGAGGCAGCCGGCGACGATGATCTTCTGCTTCTTGCGCTTCTTCGACTCGCCACGGGCATCGACAGCTTCGTGGATGGCGCCGACACTTTCCTTCTTCGCCATGTCGATAAAGGAGCAGGTGTTGATGATGAGCACGTCGGCCAGGTCGGCCTCCGGGGTCATGGTCATGCCTGCCTGTTGGAGGTGGCCGACCATGATTTCAGAGTCGATGAGGTTTTTAGCACAGCCTAGGGAGACGAGTCCGACTTTGATCATAACGCGGGGAAAAAGGGCGCGGAGAATAAGGGCAGATCGCTCAAGCGAAAGGGGAAGATTGGACTCGGGAGGAATAGTTGGCGGGCAGCAGCATCCATTGAGGGAATCTCGAATTGGTCATGGTGCTAGCTGACAGGGCCTTGGACTGGCTATAAGTTTTCCATTCGATTTCAAAAACATCGCATGAATCTCCGCCTCCAAATGCTGCTCTGTCTTCTCGGCTCGCTCGGTGCCGGGGCTGCGGCCATTTTCCTCCATCACCGCGCGAGCACACTGGATGCCCCTCAGTGGGTGGTGCCGTCCAGGGCTCTGGCTATCTTCTCTTTACTGGCAATGGGGGCGGCGCTGATGCGCGGGGGATGGTATCAGCGTTTCGTAAGTAGCTTGCTGATGCTGGCGTTGGTGACAGGGATCGGTCTAGGCTGCGTGGAGGTGGCCTGCCGGGTGATCGGGCTGGATTTCAATACTCTGCTGGGTGCCCGCCGCGCCAATGAGGCCTTTCCCATATACTTCCGCCTGCCGACGCACCTCTCGGGGGAGGTATTTTTCACCCGTGATCCGGGCAGTTCGTGGAGTGGGAAGCCGCTGCAAACTCTGCTGAAAAACCACCGCAGCACCGACGTGGCCTATGCTGATGAGAAGAATGTGACCATTCGCTACAGCACGGAAGGCTTTCGCAATCCCGACGATCTCGCCGACTGGGACATCGCCGTGGCGGGGGACTCATTCACGAAGTCCGGCTACCTGCCTGAGGGGAATGTTTTCACCGGGGTCGCTGCGGCCAAGCTCGGCAAGCGCATCAAGAATCTGGGGATCACGGACAGCGGGAACTTCGCCCACGCGCACTACATTGAGTCGTATGCCAAGGCCCCCTCGTGCCGGACGGCG
>JBIKIA010000397.1:0-4858 GCA_044361885.1 Prosthecobacter sp.
TACAAGACACTCGGCACCGCCACCGGCAAGAAGCAGTCGGCTGCTCAGTCCGGCTTCGAAAGTTCTCGCACTGCCTTTTTTAAGTTCTGCACCAAGTTTTACTTCAAGCAGAAGATCAACGAGGACTTCGTCGCTCTCATTGAGCGGAAACTTGATGAGTTACACGTTCTGGAACATGAAATACGCCAGCATCCTCGCACCCAGGATCTGAAGGACAGGCTTTATCATTTCGAGCAGGATGCCTGGCAGACAGCGGAAGGCTTCCGCAACATCGCCTCCCAAGCCCGCCAGTGCGTGGCGGACTCCACTCGCGCAAAGACGGAGATGATCGAAGCGAATCTGCGCCTCGTGATCTCCATCGCCAAGAAGTACACCAATCGCGGGCTGTCCTTCCTCGACCTCATTCAAGAAGGCAACATGGGCCTCATGCGTGCCGTGGAGAAGTTTGAGTATCGTCGCGGTTACAAATTCTCGACCTACGCCACTTGGTGGATTCGTCAGGCCATCACCCGCAGCATCGCTGATCAGGCGCGCACGATCCGCATCCCGGTCCACATGATCGAGACGATCAACAAGCTGATGCGCGTTCACAAACAACTCGTCCAGGAACTTGGCCGTGATCCAACGCCTGATGAAATCGCCGAAGAGATTCATCTGCCCGTCGAACGTGTGAATGCTGTGCTACGCATGTCCCAGCAACCTGTCTCCATGCAGGCGAAGGTGGGCGAAGGCGATGGCGACACCGAGTTCGGGGATTTCATCGAAGACAAAGAAGCGCGTGATCCGATGGAACTCACAGCCATGAATCTCCTGCGCGACAAACTGAAGGACGTGCTCGACACCCTCAATCCGCGTGAACGCGAGGTGCTGGAACAGCGCTTCGGTCTCGTCGATGGTGCAGGCCGAACGCTGGAGGAGGTGGGCAAGCAGTTCCAAGTGACTCGCGAGCGCATCCGCCAGATCGAGGCCAAGGCACTCCGCAAGCTACGTCATCCCACGCGCATTCGGAAGCTCGGCGGCTTCTTCGGTGCAGAGTGATCAGTGCTTACCCTGACCGTAGTAGGCGTTCGGGCCGTGCTTGCGCAGATGGTGCTTTTCTAAAATGTGCCCAGGGATGGGCTGCAACGCCGGATTCAGCGCATAGCTGCCGAGAGCCATCTGCGCGCACATCTCCAGCGCGATGCTGTTGTTCACCGAATCCATCGCCGACTTCCCGAAGGTGAAGGGCGCGTGATGCAGTTGCAGTACCGCAGGCATCTCGATGGGACTTAGCCCAAGCTCGCGCAGCCGCTCAACGATGGCCACGCCGGTGAAGTGCTCGTAGTCCGCCTCGACTTCCGCAGGCGTCAGCGCCCGCACCACAGGCACAGTGCCATGGAAATGATCGGCATGAGTCGTGCCGAAGCAGAGCAGTTCCCTTCCCGCCTGGGAGAAGATCGTGGCATTCACACTGTGAGTGTGCGTGATGCCACCAATCTCGGCGAACTCGCGGTAGAGGTGCAGATGCGTCTTCGTGTCAGATGAGGGTCGCAGCAGGCCCTCCACCACTTTGCCGTCCAGGTCCAGCAGCACGATGTCCGCTGGAGTCAGCTTGTCATAGTCCACGCCGCTGGGCTTGATGCCCCACAGCCCGCTAGCGCGGTCGATGCCTGAAACATTGCCCCAAGTGAGTCGCACGAGCCCGCTGGGCACGAGGGCACGATTGGCGTCACAAATCTGGGTGCGTAAATCAGGCAGCAGCATGGAGGAAGACGATTACTGCTTCTTCGCCAGACTGACGATGCTGTAGTTCTTCGCGTAGGTGCCGAGAGCTTCCGTGGCGGATTCCTTGGTGATCGCGTCACTGTTGGCCACAATGATCAGCTTGTTTGCATCGGCATCACCGGGCTTCACATCCACGCTGACCACACCGGGCAGTTTTTGCATCAGGGCACCTGCCACATGCTCTTTGCAGGAGACACAGACGACACCGGTGATCTTACCTTCATAAGTAACGGCTTTCGGAGTATCAGCGGCCTGAAGGGCAACTGAAAGGAGGGACAAAGTGAGGAGGAGTTTCTTCATGAGAATGGAGCGTAAAGTTGTGGACATAAAAACGCCGGGATGTGGCACTTGTCCAGCATCCCGGCGTATGGATTCACGGAGGTGAATTACTTCTCAAGGGTCTCACCAGCCTTTTTCCAGCCGGAGATGCCTGCGGAGAGATGCTTCACGTTGGTATAGCCGAGTGCTGCGGCTTTGTTGGCAGCAGCCTTGTAGGCGGAGCAGCTTGGGCCACCGCAATAGGCGACGACAAGAGCACCCTTGTCAGCAGGAAGAGCGCTGGCGAGGTCACCACCTTTGGTGGCGAAGTCGATAGCGCCTGGGACGTGGCCGGCGGTATAGGAGGAGGCGCCATTGACGTCGATGACGACCACTTTCTTGTCAGCAATGGCGGTCTTCAGATCCGCGATGCTGATGTCAGGGAATTCGGCAGCGAAGCCAGTGGAGGCGACGAGCGCGAAGGCGAGGGCGAGGAGTTTCTTCATGATGTTGTTCGATGGTTAGTTTGGTTTGTTGTGTTTTGCCCGGAGGACCGGACTGGAGTCAGACGCCCTGACTGGCATTTTATTCCAGATGGGGCGTGTCTTCGATCCATGTACGTCTG
Source organism: Prosthecobacter sp. (assembly GCA_044361885.1). Lineage (GTDB taxonomy): Bacteria > Verrucomicrobiota > Verrucomicrobiia > Verrucomicrobiales > Verrucomicrobiaceae > Prosthecobacter. The sequence continues at coordinate 2,648 of JBIKIA010000397.1, forward strand.
GCAACGTTGAATCGTGCAGGGAAAAGTAGGTTCTTTGCTCTCGGGGGGGGGCGCGAAGAAGGTTTCTGGAGACAAAAGCGTGCGTGCATTCTGAACAGTGCTTATATCCGCGCCCTCCTTATGGACCCATTAATCCAACTCCTAGCCATCAACTCCAACCGCTCAGCTACTGAGCTGGCTGGAATCCTCAGCCTCACGGAAGACGAAGTGCGCCGCCGCATCGCCGCCGCCGAGGCCGATGGCACGATCCTGGGTTACAATGCGGTCGTTGATCGTCAGAAAGCAGGCCAAAAAGGCGTCACAGCCTTGGTCGAAGTGAAAATCACCCCCGAGCGCGAGGGCGGCTTTGACCGTCTCGCCCGCCGCATCGCCAAGTTTGATCAGGTCCGCGAGTGCTTCCTCATGAGCGGTGGTTACGACCTCGCCATCCTCGTTGAGGGCAAAGACCTCCTCGATGTAGCGAACTTCATCGCCGAGAAGCTCAGCACCCTCGGCGGCGTGCTGTCCACCGCCACCCACTTCCAGTTGAAGGCCTACAAGCAGGCCGGTTTCCTGGTCAATGCCGTCGGCGACGAAGAACGTCTGCCGGTCAGTCCCTAATGGTTAGTCCAGAACTGTCTTTGCCCAACCTCAATGGACTACCATAATAAACTCTGCACTCAGGTCCGCGACCTTCCGCGTTCTGGCATTCGCGATTTCTTCGAACTAGTCATCGGCCGCACGGATGTCATCTCCCTCGGCGTCGGTGAGCCCGACAAATCCACCCCCTGGCCCATCCGCGAAGCCGTCATCCGCTCCCTGGAGAAAGGCCAGACCAGCTACACTTCAAACCTTGGCCTGGAGCCCCTCCGTGTGCTCATCAGCGAGTATGTGGAGAAGCAGTTCCGCGTCACCTACGACCCGAAGACCGAGATCCTCGTCACCGTTGGTGTCAGTGAGGCGCTCGACATTGCCTTCCGCGCCGTTTTAAATCCTGGTGATGAAGTCATCTATCACGAGCCCTGCTACGTCAGCTACAGCCCGAGCATCAAGATGGCCTACGGCGTGCCCGTCGTGGTGAACACGCGCGAGGCAAACAACTTCGCGCTCCTGGCTGCCGATGTGGAGAAAGCCATCACGCCGAAGACCAAAATCATCGCACTGAACTTCCCCACCAATCCCACCGGTGGCATCATGCCCCCCGAGGAGCTGGAAAAGATCGCCGCCCTCGCTGTGAAGCACGATTTGTTCGTCTTCACCGACGAGATCTACTGCGAGCTGCTCTACGACGGACGCCAGCACAAGAGCATCGTAGAATACCCCGGCATGAGAGAGCGCACCGTGCTGCTCCACGGCTTCAGCAAAGCCTTCGCCATGACCGGCTGGCGTCTCGGCTACGCCTGCGCCCCCGCACCGCTGCGCGAGGCCATGATGAAGGTCCACCAATACTGCATGCTCTGCGCCCCCATCATGAGCCAGATCGCCGGGATCGAGGCCCTCAAAATGGGCGCGAGCGCCTATGAAGAGATGCGCCAGAGCTACGAGATGCGTCGCAACATCATCGTTGCCCGTCTCAATGGCATGGGGCTGCATTGCTTCAATCCAGGCGGAGCTTTCTACGTCTTTCCTGAAATTCGCAGCACGGGTCTCACCAGCAAGGAGTTCGCCTTCGGTCTGTTGGAAAAGAAGAGCGTCGCCGTCGTCCCCGGAAATGCCTTTGGCGAAGCCGGTGAAGGCTTCGTCCGCTGCTGCTACGCCACCGCGCCCGACCTCATCGTAAAGGCGATGGACCTCATGGAAGAGTTCGTGAATGAAGTGCGGAAGTAAGCCAAAGCTAAGCAAAGAAAAAGCCGCGAGCGGGTCATCCGTTCGCGGCTTTTTTTGAGTGAATCGGGAGGCTTTTATTTCGCCACGTAATCCAGTACGCAGACCTTATCGAGGATCGGCTTGAGCTGGCTCACGAACTCCGAGTGAGCCGGATGCGGCAGATACGCATCGAGGCCTGCCTTGTCGGCAAAGGTCACGAAGAAGCAGTGGGTGAAACCATCATTGATGTTCTCCGGGCTCACATTCGTGCCCCACTCGAAGGCTTTGACCGTGTCCACCTTCTTCGCCAGTTCGATGAAGGCTTTTTCGATGCCCTGCACCTGTTCAGGCGTGGCAGTGTCCTTGAATTTGAAGAACACGACATGGCGATACGGGGCGTCGGCAGCAGGAGCAGAAGTCATAAGT
>JBIKIA010000220.1:0-7687 GCA_044361885.1 Prosthecobacter sp.
GTAGGAGGAGTGCGGTGAAGGTGAGAAGCAGTTTCATGGTGACCTCCAAGGCTTTGCGCCATCTCTTCCGATTGGCAATGGATTTCAATCAACGGCGGACAGAGATGCCCAATCAGAAAATCCCCTCTTGCCCGCTGCCGGGCTGACGCTAAAGACGTGCGGCATGGTGCGACTCACAGTTCTCGGCAGCGGCAGTTCAGGCAACTGCGCGGTCGTGTCCACAGAGCACACGACTTTGCTCTTGGATGCAGGTCTGAGTGCCAAGCAGATCTGCCTGCGACTGGAGGCGGCGGGGTTTTCACTGGAGAAGATCGATGGCATCCTGCTGACGCATGAACATCAGGATCACACCGGTGGGCTGGAGGTGCTGAGCGGAAAGCGGGACTTGTGTTTGTATTCGACAGCGCTCACGCAGGAGGCCGTGCAGGGCAGTCTGAAACTGCGGGGCAGGCCGGGCTGGAGGGTGATGACGACGGGCAGTGCTTTTGATCTTCAAGACCTGCGCGTGGAATGCTTTCCTGTGCCGCATGATGCGGTGGACCCTGTGGGCTTTGTGATTGCAGATCAGGAGTCGCGCCTCGGCGTGTTGAGCGATGTGGGCTACGTCACAAACCTGATCAAGGACCGCCTGCGCACCAGCGACAGTCTTTTCATCGAGGCGAACTACGATGCACAACTGCTCGATGCAGACACGAAGCGCCCATGGGCGACAAAGCAACGCATCAGCTCGCGGCACGGGCATCTTTCCAATGATCAGGCTGCGGAGTTGCTGGAGTCCATCGCCCATCCTGACCTGCATCATGTGGTGCTCGGCCATCTGAGTGATGACTGCAATGATCCTGACCGCGTGGTGAAGCGCATGCAGGAGTCCCTGCATCGGGTGGGAGTCATAGAGACGCGCGTGCTTTGTGCCGAGCGTCATCAACTCACACCGACGGTAGAAGTGGCGAGGAAGCGCGTGACGATATCGCTGAGTCTGTGTGCGGAGACGCCGCAGCAGATGGCTCTTTTTTAAAACAAAGCGGGCACCCTTTTCAGGATGCCCGCGAGAGGATTCGTCTATTCAGGAGGCTCAAGCTTCGAGCTTCCAGGAGCCTCGATACTCGCGCCCGAGGAGCTTGGAGGCTTCGGCATCTCCAATGATCTCTTCCTTCACGGGGTCCCACTTGATGGGGCGGTTCACGAGGAAGGAAATGAGGGCGAGATGGCCTGGAGTCGCACTGCGATGGGCAGTCTCCACCGGGGTGACGGTGGGCTGCCGTGACTTCACGCAGTCCAGGAAGTTCCGGTGATGGCCGGGAGTGGCGTAGAGACGCGTTTTGATCACGTCATCGCCGAGCTTCGGAGCTTTGGCCGCTTCGATGACTTTGTCGCCTTCGCGCTTTTTGATGATCTGCTTGAGCTCGGGTTTCGAGGCATCGTAGCTGCCGCGGTTCACATGCACCCAGCCATCAGTGCCGATCCATTTCGTGCCCATGGCGATGTCGCCATGACCACCAGCGATGACCATAGTGACGTCTCCGGCATAGGTGGCTTCAGCGCGATACTTCGTGGCGGTGTTCCAGATGTCGGCACGCGGTGGCATGTCGAACTGAACGGGCTTCACTTCACTTGGACCTGAGCTGTCCATGTCCATGCCCCAGTGAGCGATGTCACAATGGTGACCGATCCAATCGAGGAGCTGACCGCCGCCGATATTGTAATCCCAGCGCCAGTTTTTGTGCACGCGGCACTCGATGTAGTCCTGCATGGCGGCAGGGCCGATCCACATTTCATAATCCAGCTCGGCGGGTGGTGGCGTGACGCTGCGCTTGTCGCCAGTCTTGGCGAAATCATTGTGCCCGGCGGGCAGACCGACTTCCACACGGGTAAGTTTGCCGATGAGGCCGTTGCGGACGACTTCGGCACCGATGCGGAAGTTGTCTTCACTTCTCTGCCAGGAGCCGGTCTGCCAGATGCGGCCATTCTTTTGCACGGCACGGACGATGGCCTGCTGCTCGGCGATGGTGCGGGCCAGCGGTTTCTCGCCGTAGATGTCCTTGCCGTTCTTCGCGGCCTCGATGGAGGTCAAGGCATGCCAGTTGTCCGGCAGCGCGAGCATGACGGTGTCGATGTCCTTGCGCGCCATGACCTCACGGTAGTCGTGGTAGCCTTTGCAGTCGGTGTTCTTGTAGGCACCGTTGATGGTGCCGAGGGCCTTTTCGAGATTGCGTTTGTCGATGTCGCAGGCAGCGACGATCTGGCAGTCGGCCTCCTGGAGAAATTTACCCGTGTTGCCTGGGCCCATCATCCCCCAGCCGAGTACGGCCATGGTGATCTTGTTGGATGGAGCATTCTGTCCGAAGACGGAAGCTGGAACGATGGTGGGGAAACCGATGGCGACAGCAGACTTGGCGAGGAATTGGCGACGGTTGGTGTAGGGGACTTTTTTCATGGAGGCGGCAGTGTTTTAGACGGAGACGACAGGCATTGTCGAGACAAAACATGGGCGCAGGTTTCCCTGCGCCACGCGCTCTATGCCACCACACTCATTCAATGAGCAATTCTTAGTGCTGGGAGCAGAACTCCTCAAAGCGATCCATGCCGGCATTGATGACATCAAGACCTGTGGCGTAGCTGAATCGGAGGGTGTGCTCGGCTCCGAAGGCCACCCCTGGGACAGCGGCCACGCGAGCTTTGCTGAGGAGCTTTTCACAGAAGTTCACGGACTTCATGCCGGTGGGCTCGATATCGACCAGGAAGTAGAAGGCGCCGAGAGGCTCGACGACGCGGACGTTTTTGATAGCCTGGAGACGGCTGAGCATGTACTGGCGGCGGACGTCGAACTCATCGCGCATGTCGGCGACGATCTGCTGATCTCCCTGGAGAGCAGCGATGGCACCGTATTGGGCAAAGGTGGTGACGTTGCTGGTGGTGTGGCTCTGGATGGTGTCGATGGCGTCTGCGATCTTCTTCGGAGCGGCGGTGTAGCCAAGGCGCCAGCCGGTCATGGCGTAGGCTTTGGAAAAACCATTGATGGTGATCGTGTGGTCGAAGATGTCTTTGCTGATGCTGGCGATGGAGACGTGCTTCTGGTCGGCATAGACGAGTTTTTCGTAGATCTCGTCGGACAGGATGAGGATGTCTTCGGCGGCGGCGATCTCACCAATGGCGGCGAGTTCTTCCTTCGAATAGACGGAACCGGTGGGGTTGCCTGGGCTGTTGATGATGACCATCTTGGTCATCGGGGACATGGCGTCTTCGAACTCTTCAGGGGTCATCTTCCAGCCGTTCTCGCGCTTGGTTTCGACGATGACAGGGATGCCGCCGACGATCTTCACCATCTCAGGATAGCTGGTCCAGTAAGGGGCGGGAATGATGACTTCGTCACCGGGATTCACGACGGCAGCGATGGCGTTGAAGCAGGAGTGCTTGGCACCACAGTTCACGCTGATCATGGATGGGTCGTATTGCAGACCGTTGTCGATGAGGAGCTTCGCGGCGATGGCTTCGCGGAGTTCGAGAAGGCCGGCGCTTTCGGTATAGCGGGTCTTGCCACTCTGGAGGGCCTCGATGGCGGCCTGGGTGATGTGTTCGGGCGTGTTGAAGTCAGGCTCACCGGCACCGAAGCTCAGCACGTCGATTCCCTGCTTCTTGAGAGCCTTCGCCTGGCTGGTGATGGCGAGGGTCATGGAAGGGGCGAGTTCGGCGATGTTTTTGGCGAGGAAGTCCATAGATGGGAAAAGGGTGCTGGCTGGGTGGGAAACTCCGGTTTGGCCGGAAAGGGGGGCGCTAAAAAGGAGCGGTCGGAGGGTTTGTCAACGCCGGGCAGGCCGGAGGGATGGAATGCTTGAAGCATCCCTCCACAAAGAAGGAGGTTTCAATCATGGCACATCCCCTTTCCATCACCACACTGCACTCACTTTAAACGCACGAGTGAGTTCACTTCGGCGGCGGCGATGCCTTGATGAAAAACGATGTAGGTACCCAGCGGTTTAGATGCTGCGGGGACTTCCTTGGTGCGTGCCCGAAGCGGCGGATCTTCCAGCATGGCCTGGATCTCAGAGACGTGCCCGACGCAGTTGCCCTGGACATCGAGCAAGGCGGAGCCGCTTGATCCTGGTGCCCAGTCGAGCGTGGTTTCCAGCCAGATCGGAGTCGGGACTGCGGTGCCAGCAGGCAGGGCTGCTTGCTCACGCTTGCGCATGAAGGGGCGCTTCACGAAGCGGCTGACGATGCCCTCGCTGTAGTAGCCGCGCTTGCCGTAGGGATCGCTGAAGCACCAGATGGGATCACCGGGGACGGTGTCTTTGGCCAGCGGCAGTGCAGTCAGTGTGGTGGACTTCACGCGCACGATGGCGCTGTCTTTGCGCGTGTTCACCGCGAGGATCTCCATCACGGGCAGCACCTTATCATCCTCCGTGGCGGCGATGAGGTAGCCTTCGAGCATTTTCTCTGGAGGTGCGATGACATGGGCGCAGGTCGCCACGGCCCCATCCGTGGTGATGGCGTAACCACCAGCGAGGTTGAGGTGCCATTTGTCACACTTCGTACAGAGGTAGTAAAAGCCCACCCGCAAATGTGCCAGTCGTGCGCGCTGCCAGAGTTCGCGGGGTGGCAGAGGTTTTGTGTCGGGCGGAGGAAGCGTCAGCTCGCAAGTGGCGCGCTTCATCTGCTCCGTCGCCGTCGTCATGGGCAGCAGTTGTTTGGCTTCCCGCAGCGTCTGAGCTTGAGCCAGCAAAGCAGCCTGCCCTTTGGCACCTCGGCCTTCTTCATAGACAGGAACGCCAGGCCCCTGGGCCAGAGCTGAGATGGAAATCAGGAATAGCAGGTAGCGCATGATGAAAAGGCAGGTTCACGCACCGATGCGTTTGCTGAAGAGACCGTAACGTGGGCTAAAGATGTAGGCGAGCAGGAAGAGGCTGCCGAGCACGAGGATGATGGTGCTGCTCATGGACCAGCCGAGCGGGTAGCTGATGAAGAAGGCGGCGACGGAGCCGAGGCCGCCGATGATGCCTCCGCCCCAGAACAGCGTGCGGGCGTCATTGGTAAAGAGATAAACCGTGGCTGCAGGGGCCACCATCAGCCCGACGCTGAGGATGCAGCCTACTGCCTGAAGCGATGAGATGAGCACCAGGATGGTGATGGCAAAGGTGGCGTAGTTCAGGAAGCGCACGGGCACGCCGAGACTGGCGGCGATGTTTGGCTCGAAGAGATAGATGAGCAGCGGCCTTTGCAGGGCGGTGAGAGAGAGCACAGCGATGGCACTGATGCCAAAGGCGATCCAGAGGTCACTGTCCGCCATGCCGACGAGGCTGCCAAAGAGCCATTCATCGAGCTTCTGGCGGACATTGAGCTGAGTGAGGATGAGATACCCACCGGCAAAGGCGGTGGTGTAAAGGATGCCCATGGAGGTGTCCTGATCCAGTCGTGAAGTGCGGGAGAGGAAGATGGAGCCGAGGCCGACGATCATGGCGGCGAAGACAGCTCCAGCGAGCGCGCTCCACTGCGTGAGCCCAACCATCAGCACGGCCAGGGCAATGCCCGGCAGCAAGGCGTGGGAGAGGGTGCCGATCTTCAGGGCGGACTTCCGCAACACGACGAAGGCGCTGACGAAGCCATTGGCGAAGCCGATCATGAGGCAGGCGAGTAGCGCCCGTTTGGCGATGGGCTCGGCGAGGAAGTCGGTGAGAGAAGGGAGATCCTGGGGCATGGCGGCGGGTGGTGGAGTTCACTGCCCGTAGGCGGCGGCAATGTTGTCTTTCGTGAAGTGCGTGGCGACATCGCCAAAGGTGACCTGGGTCTTTTTGATGAGCAGCACGTCGTCGTAGAAGCCGGTGACGGTCTGCAAGTCGTGATGACTGGCGATAAGGAGGCGGCCCTCGGCGGTGAGTTCTTTGAAGAGTCGGCTGAGGTTGTCCTGCGCAGGTTTATCGAGCCCGGTGAAGGGTTCATCGAGCAGGAGCACATGCGCCTCCTGGGCGAGAGCGCGGGCGATGAAGGTGCGCTGCTGCTGGCCGCCGGAGAGGGCGCTGATCTGGCGGTCCTGGAGGTCGAGCAGATTCATGGCGGAGAGGGCGCGCTCGACGATCTCGCCATCGTGCTTCGAGTAGCCACGCCACCAGCCGAGATTCGGGTAGCGGCCCATCTCCACAAGCCCGCGCACGGTGATGGGGAACTGCCAATCCACATCGCCCCGCTGCGGCAGGTAGGCGATTTCATGGCTGCTGCGGGTGAGCGGCTGGCCGCGCCAGATCAGGCTGCCTTTGTCCGTCGGCAGGAGTCCGGCGAGGGCTTTCAGAAGGGTGCTCTTCCCTGCCCCGTTCGGGCCGATGAGGGCGATGCTGCGCCCGCATTCCGTGGCGAAGCTGATGCCGTCCAGCGCGAGCACCTCACGGTAGCTCACACGCAGGTCGCGCACTTCCAGACGGTGTTGGTGCGAATGCTCGCAGCCGCCGCCCCAGCAGACATGTTCTTTGGCAGTGGTCGTGGGCATTACCAGGTGAAGGTGAGGATTTCGCTGAGCGCGGCCCCGCTGGACCATCGCGTCTCGCTTTTGGCATCGTAGCCGTCGGGCTCGATCTCCAGGCTCAAAGCAGTGTCGGGGGTGCCTGCGGGCCACTGGGCGTCGAGGCTGAATTCGTTGCCATCATTGGAGACCGCGATCTCGGTCTTCACCTCCGCTGGCGAGGCGCTCAGATCCAGCTTCGCGAGCAGCTCCCTGCCCTCGCTTTTCAGACTGATGGACACGGGCTTGTGCGCGTAACGCAGCCTCACGGTTACCGGCACCGGCTTCTTTTCCGCCCGTGTCTGCGCGGCGGTTGGCTCCACTTCGGGGATGTGGGTGGCATTACCCGTGAGCTGGACCATCGGCACGGCCAGGAGGCCGAAGAGCAGGCCGAGGACAAAGATCTGGATGGGAGGGAAACCGCGCATTGGTTGCAATAAGTCACGGAGACGTGACTCAGAGTCAACCTCTGTCACCGATCACCTCATGCGCCTTCTTTGAGCCGCTCCAGTTCGTGCATGAGCACGGCGTAGCGTTTCTCAAGACTTGGCTCGACCATCAGTCGGCTCATGATCTCGGGTTCCCGGACAAAGTGATAGCTCAGGATGTCGCAGGCGAGATCCGGGCAGACCATTTCATCGAGGGTGCTACGCAGCGTCTGCATGGCCTCGCTGCACTCTGGCTTGGCAGGTGGGAGCAGATCCAGCGCCCGATGTTTTAACTCAAGGAGTTCTTCGTCGGTGGACTCACGCAGCGTGGGAAAGGGCTCGATGGTGGCGATGCGGAAGGGCCTTTCTTGCACCCAGCCGGTGATGCGGATGCGCTTCACCCCGTAGAGCATCACGTGAGAGGTACCATCCTCACGCTTCTTGCTGGCACGGATGAGGCCCACGGTGATCACGGGCATGAGTTCGTCATTCACGATCGTGCCCACGCCAAACATCCGGCTCGTCTCGAGCGCATGATCTAGCATCTGGCGGTAGCGCTGCTCAAAGATGTAGAGCGGCAAAAAGCAGCCGGGGAAGTGGAAGCACTCCTCCAGCACGATGAGCCCGAGAGTGTCAGGCAGATCAAAGGAGGAAGTGTGCGTCTGGGAGATAGCCATGAAGATGAATGCGCCATTCACTACGCCGCCCCCCGAGGGAACGGCGTCACCAAGTTTTGCATTCGCTCCTCACAGCCCCAGCATCGCCACCACTG
>JBIKIA010000082.1:0-12553 GCA_044361885.1 Prosthecobacter sp.
CATCGCCACGCTGAAGCATCTCGGCCGCATCACCGCAGGCGAGCATCACATCGAGACACCGGTCGGCATTGTGGCCGCCACACTGCATGACGATGGCCGCGTCAGCATTCGCAACGTGCCGTCATATCGCCAAGCCAAGGGCGTGAAAGCTGGCGGAGTGACCGGAGATGTCGCGTGGGGAGGAAACTGGTTCTTCCTCGTCGCGGATCACGGACTCGATCTCACGCTGAAAAACGTCCCACAGCTAACGCAGGCCAGTTTAGCCATGCGCGAGGCCGTGCGAATCGCAGGTTACCCCGAAGTCGATCACGTCGAGCTTTTCGCGCCGCCGCACTATGCCGCGAATCACAGCCGGAACTTCGTTTTATGTCCCGGCGGCGAATACGACCGCTCCCCCTGCGGCACCGGCACGAGTGCGAAGCTTGCGTGTCTGGCTGCGGATGGAAAACTCGCCCCCAGTGAGGTCTGGCGGCAGGAAAGCATCCTCGGCAGCGTTTTTGAAGGCAGCTACGAAACGGCGGACGCCGGCATCATCCCAACGATCATCGGTGAGGCTTTCATCACGGCGGAGACAACGCTGATCCTCGACGCTAAGGACCCGTTCCAATTTGGAATCCATTAAGGCAAAAACATGACAGGCAAAAATATGTCCAAACTCATTCCATTTTTTTACCTGTCATGTTTTTGCCTTCAATCTCAGGCAGATGATCTAGCCAAACGCACCGAAAACACCGTCTTCCGTGATCGTGTGAAGGCGAACTGGCTGCCGGATGGCAATACGTTTTGGTATCGGGTGCAGACGGCTCCCGGGAAGGCGGAGTTCGTTTTGATAGATGCCACGAAGGGAAGTCGCAAAACGGCGGCTTCGCTGAAGGAGCTGGGTTTGCCGGCTCAGGAGGCTACGAAGACCTCGGCAATGAAGATCGAGCCGCGCTCCACGAAACGCACGGGCGAGTCCTCTGGCTTCAAATTCATCAATAAGCTGGGTGAAGATGTGGATCTGTTTTGGATCAACCAACAAGGCGAACACCAACGCTACGGGGCCATCAAGGCAGAGAGCGAACGCGAGCAGCACACGTTTGAGGGCCACGTCTGGCTCATCACCAGCCGCACGGGCGAGCACCTCGCCATTGTCGAAGCCGAGGCGACGATCAAAACGCTCATCATCGACGGCAAAGGCATCACGAAGACCAAGGAGGAGCCGAAGATGCCGCAGCAAGCTGGAAAATCGCCGGATGGCTCATGCAGCGTCGCGAGCGAGGCCGAGGCGCTGCCAAAGCGGCGGGTTACCATCGTCGAGTCCACGCCCAAAGACGGCCTCCAGCCGAAGACAAAAGTGTTTGACTACGTCAAGCCGGGCGATGCTTTGCCAAAGCCGCAGTTAGTGATCACAAAGGTGGAAGGGAAGAAGATTTGCGTGCCACGTGATCTTTATGAAAACCCGTTCAACACCGAAGGACGCATCGACGTGACTTGGTCGCCGGATAGCAGCGAATTCTATTTCGACTACAACCAACGCGGCCATCAGCTTTACCGCATCCTCGCGGCGAACGCGAAGACGGGAGCGGTGCGTTTGGTGGTCGAAGAAACATCGAGAACCTTCATCCATTACTCTGGCAAGAGTTGGCGGCACTGGCTGCACGGCAGCGGCGAACTGATCTGGATGAGCGAACGCGATGGCTGGTGCCACCTCTGGCTCTACGACATGAAAACGGGCAAGCCGAAGCATCAAATCACAAAAGGCGAGTGGCCGGTGCGGGAGGTTTTGCACGTCGATGAGACGAAGCAGGAGGTTTGGTTCCTTGCGAGCGGCTTGCGTCCCGTGGAGGACCCCTACCATGAGCATCTCTGCCGTGTGAATTTCGACGGTAGCGGCTTCCAGCACCTCACGGCCGGAGATGGCAATCACCGCGTCGAGTTCTCGCCGAAACGCGATTTCTTCATCGACACCTGGTCCCGTGCCGATCATCCGCCCGTCACCGAACTGCGCCGAAGCAGTGATGGCAGCCTCGTGTGCGATTTGGAGAAGGCGGATGCCTCCGCGCTACTCGCCGCTGGTTGGACGATGCCGGAGCGCTTCGTCGCGAAGGGCCGCGATGGCAAAACAGACATCCACGGTGTCGTCATCAAGCCTTCGAACTTCGATCCATCAAAAAAATACCCCGTTGTCGAGAATATCTATGCAGGTCCGCATGGTGCCTTCGCGCCGAAGGATTTCGGTAGATTGCTCGGACATCACACGATGGCTGAGCTTGGCTTCATCGTCGTGCAAATGGACGGCATGGGCACGAATCATCGCGGGAAGGCCTTCCACGATGTCTGCTGGAAGAACATCAAAGACGCAGGCTTTCCGGATCGGAAGCTGTGGATCAAAGAAGCCGCGAAAACACGCCCGTGGATGGATTTGAGCCGCGTGGGCATCTACGGCGGCAGCGCAGGCGGCCAGAATGCCATGCGTGCGCTGCTCGATCATCACGACTTCTACAAAGTGGCCGTCGCCGACTGTGGCTGTCATGACAACCGCATGGATAAAATCTGGTGGAACGAGCAATGGATGGGCTGGCCCGTGGATGACAGCTACACCAAAAGCAGCAACGTCGAAGACGCCGCCAAGCTCCAAGGCCATCTCCTCCTCATCGTCGGCGAGCTCGACACGAACGTTGATCCCGCCAGCACCATGCAAGTCGTCGCCGCTTTGCAAAAAGCGGGCAAGACTTTCGACTTCATGCCCATCGCCACCACCGGCCACGGCGCGGCCGAGACGCCGTATGGCGCGAAGCTGCGCATGGAGTTTCTCGTGCGGCATTTGAAGCCGTGATGACTACTTTACCTTGATCGGGAAGTTCCCCGTGGCGGCGCGTTTGTGGTTGTCGGTGACGCGGAGATGCACGCGATAGGAGCCGGGCTTTTCTGGAGCGAGGAAGGTCGCGGACGAGGCAGCGGCTTTGACGAGACATTGCGGCAGCGGCTTGGTTTTGCGCTCGCGGCCTTTGTCGTCTCGACCTGCGGACTCAGGGGTGACGGACCAGTGATAGGTCAGCGGATCGCCATCGGGGTCGGTGGCTTCGGCTTGGGCGGTGAACTCGCTTTTGGTAGCGATTTCTTTTTTGGCGGCGGGGCTGGTGAGGCTTTTCAAATCGGGCGCGTGATCCATTGGGGGCTGGCCTTTCCAGAGTTCGTGCATCAGGTCGCGGACGGCGGTGGATTCACCCGTTTCGGTGAAGATGCCGAACCAGGTCGAGGTGGCTTCTTGCTTCTGGCCCCAAAGGAAGACGTAACCGCCCCAGCAGTCGCCAGCAGGCTTGATGGCGGCTTCGTAGCCTTTGCGGATGTCTCGCGTCTTATTGCCACTGGTTGGCTCGATGGGCGCTTCCCATGAAGTGCGGGGGCTTTCCCAAAAGCCGCGTGCTCCGTATTCGGTCACCACCCAGGGCCGTGTCCAATTCGACTTCGAGAGGTAAGCGCGAAGGCCATGGAGCGCGCCATAGGTGTTGATGCCGACGAAGTCGAGGCTTGGCGTGTGGGCTTGCAGTCCAGCGACCTTTGCGGGCTGCAATCCGGCAACGGCTGTGAAGGTTGGATGCGCGGGGTCGATCTCCTTCACGGCTGTGGCGAGCACTTCGAGTTGCTTCCAGTAGGCGGCGTTGTTGCCATCGCCTTCGGCTTCGTTGCCGATGCCCCAGAAGAGCAGCGCGGGGTGATCACGATGCTGAAGCACTTCCTTCTTCACGCGCTCGGCTTGGCGTGTGCAGTGCTCGGGTTTGGCATAGGAGAACCAATTGCACTCGGGCTCCAACCAGATGCCCGCGCAAACCGTCAGCCCGCGCTGCTGGGCCGCATCAAGGATCGGCCCCAAACCATTCGTCGTCCAGGTGCGGATGCTGTTGCCGCCCGTGGCCACGAGTTCATCGAGATACTTGTCGCCCGCCGCCCCTTTGACAAAGTAAGGCTCGCTTCCTCGTGTGATGCCGACTCCAAGCACGATCTTCACCGGCACAGCCTCCGCTGCGGCGTGAGTGGTCGCGATGAATAGAATGAGTAGCGAGGTGAGGATCGGGCGGATCATGGGCGATACATCGCGTGGGGTCATGGTGGACGCAAGACGACACGATCAGGGTGTCAGCCGACGGTATTCGCTCGGTGAGTAGCTCGTGACCGCGCGAAAGGCCCGCGTGAACGCGCTGTGGTCGGCGAAACCGCAGTCGAGCGCGATTTGGGCAATGCTGGCATCTGTTTCACGCAGCAGTCGGCAGCCGACGGTGATGCGCGTCTTGGTGATCAATTGCATGGGGCTGATGCCGTGGATGCGCTTGATGACGCGGGCGAAGCGGGCCGCTGTCATGCCTGCTTTTCTTGCCAGCGATGATGGACTCACCGGATCGTCGTAAGCCGATTCCAGATAGCGCAGCACCCGCGCGATTTCGGGCGAGACGTCCTCACGACTCACGGGGGCCGCGAGGTCTTTGGAGATGCCAATGAGGCCCGTCACTTGGCCGTGGGCATCGCGGATGGGCAGCTTGCTGGTGAGTCCCCACACCGGCACATTTGGCCTTCGCCAAAACAACTCCAACCGCTCCACGATGGGCTGCCCGGTGCGCAGCACCTGCTGATCTTGCTCGGTAGGAATGCGTCCGTAATCACCGGGGCAGACATCGCGGGGCCGTTGGCCGAGCATTTGGGATTTGTGCTTCAAGCCATGCCGTTCGACGAGCGATTGGTTCACCACCAAGTAACGTCCCGAGGCATCCTTGATGAAAAAAGCTGCGTCGTGCATCAGATCGGCCAGTTGCTCGATCATGCGTGCGTCCATCAGCAAGGTGCCTTGCTTGGAAAGGGTGCCAGGAAAGGCTGGTGCGGCTTTTTTCATGCGGTGAGGATGCCTCACAAAATGGCCGCTGGCGGGCTGCCTGCCACCCGTTTCGTCATTATGCGGCTTTTGACGCCGGCAGTGCCCAGATCGGTCAAGACATCGAGGCAGTCTCTGCCTGATCATGAGGAGATTATGCGCCGCCACCTTCACCTCCTTCTCGCTACGTTTCTCATGAGCATGAATGCATTCGCCGCCGATGAAATTCCCGACCTGCAAAGCCGGGCTAAGAGCGGTGATGCCAAAGCCCAGATCGACCTCGCCGTCCGCCTTCGAGATGGCAAGGGAGTCGCCAAAGACGACACCGAGGCCATGAAGTGGGCGCACAAAGCGGCGGATGCGGGCAATGCGGATGCCTTGGATTTCGTTGGCTTTGCTTACCTGAGAGGTGCCGTGGTGAAGCGGAATCCCGCCATTGCCATCGCCTACTTCAAAGCGGCGGCGAATGACTCTGCGCAGGCCGCATTCAATCTCGGTCAATGCTACTTCGGTGCTCAAGGCACGGAGCAGGATTGCCCCAAAGGGCTCGAGTGGTGGAAGAAGGCTGCGGAGAAGGGTAATGGTCGAGCCGCCGCGAATGCGGCGATGGCGTATCGCTCTGGCGAAGGAGTCGAGGCCGATTCCGTGCAGGCACGTCGTCTTGCTGAGCGGGCAGCAGAGTTGAATGATCCTTCTGGCCTCGTGCTGCTCGGTGAAATGCAGTTTCAAGCTGGCGATCTTGACGCCGCGAAAGCCAACTGGACCAAAGCGTCCAAACTCTCGCCCACCACCGCTACCGGACATCCGGCGCAGCCTTCCGGTAATGCATCCGCACAAGAAGCCGCCGACCTCTTGAAGCTCATCGATTATCGCCAGCGCAAAAGCGAACCCGGCAAGTTTGCCTTCGTGCAGATGCCGCACATTCAGCAGGGCTATAACAACTGCGGCTCCACGGCCTGCGCCATCTTCGCACGCTTTCACGGGAGCAAGATCGGCGGCTGGGACTTCAAGAAGCTGTGTCCATCACCTCTCGGCACGGGCACCGATTGGGGCCATCTACTCGATGCATCGGCAAAGATCGGCCAGAAGTGGAAACTCGTCACCTACACGCCCGATGACGACGGCTTCACCAAAGCCACCGACATGCTGAAAAGCGAACTCGATGCAGGCCGCCCCGTGATCGTCGATTTCAAATACATCGGCCCGCAATTCCCCAACGGCAGCGCCGGGCACACGCTGAACGTCTGCGGCTACATCGCCAAAGAGAACCTCTACATCCTCTGCAATCCCGCCGTCGCCACGCCCGGCCTGCAACTCATCACCGCCGCCGATTTGAAGAACTTCTGGCGCTCCGATCACTACGGCGCGCTGTCGAAAGGTGTGCTCTCGCGGCCAGCTTTTGTCATCGACCACCGTTGATGTCCCACCCTATTTATGAAAGCCACCCTCTTAGCCGCCTTGTTGCTCATGCCGTTCACGGCAGCGCTCGCCGCCGATACCAAGCCCAACATTCTCGTCATCCTCGCTGACGACCTCGGTTACGGCGATGTGCAGTGCAACAACCTCGAGCGCGGGAAGATTCCGACGCCGAACATCGACAAGCTCGCGGCGCAAGGGATGCGCTTTACGGATGGACATTCGTCGTCGGGTGTGTGCTCGCCCTCGCGTTACACGCTGCTCACGGGGCGCTATCACTGGCGCACGCGGTTGCAGCGCAGCATCGTCGGCGTGTTTGGCGAGCCTTTGATCGCGCCGGATCGCATGACCATCGGCACCCTGGCGAAGCAGCAGGGCTATCGGACCGCGTGCATTGGCAAATGGCACCTGGGCTGGGATTGGCCGGTCACGAAAGAGCAGCGTCCTTTGCTCGCGCCTATGAAGCAGCCGGACGATGAAGCGAACAAGCCGAACAAGAGAGCAGCCAAAGCCGGAGCCGTCGCCACCGAGCAGCAGATCGCGGCATGGCGCGACATCTTCTCCAAGCCCATCAACGGCGGCCCGAGCACACGCGGTTTTGACCTCTACTTCGGCACCGACATCCCGAACTGGCCGCCGTTTTGCTTCATCGAAAATGATCGCACGCTCGGCATTCCCACCGAGTTCCTGCCGCCGGAATACATGGTGAAAAATCAGGCCAGCAACCAAGGCCCGGCGCTCAAGGATTGGAAGCTCGAAGGCATCTTGCCGGCACTCGGCGACCGCACGATCCAATTCATCAATGAGTCGGTGGCGAAGAAAGAACCCTTCCTTGTTTATATGCCGCTCACCTCGCCGCACACGCCGCTGGCCGTGAATCCCGAGTGGAAGGACAAGAGCAAACTGAATCTCTTCGCCGACTTTGTGATGGAGACGGATGCCGTGGTGGGTCGCGTGCTCGATGCGCTGGAAAAAAGCGGTGCGGCGGACAACACGCTCGTCGTCTTCTCTGCCGACAACGGCTGTGCACCCTACATCGGCGTGGAGGATCTCGAAAAGTTGGGTCACTACCCGAGCGGCCCGCTGCGCGGCTACAAAGCGGACGCCTGGGAAGGCGGACACCGCGTGCCCTTCATTGTGCGTTGGCCCGGCAAGGTCAAGGCGGGCACCGTTTGCAACCAACTTGTGTATCAAGCCGACCTGATGCGCACCTTCGCCGATGTGTTCGACGTGAAGCTTCCGGACACGGCTGGCGAGGACAGTTTCAGCCTCATGCCCTTGCTCAAAGGCGAAGACAAACCCATCCGCGAGAACGCGGTGAGCGCCTCCATCGGCGGCACGCCCGCACTCCGCAGTGGCACATGGAAATACATCCCCGCACCCGGTTCCGGCGGCTGGGGCAGCGGCGGCGATCAATCGCAGCCCGTGCAGCTCTACAATCTCGCCGATGACCTCGGCGAGACGAAGAACCTCGCCGCCGCGATGCCCGAGAAAGTCGCCGAGATGAAGGCGCTGCTGGAAAAACTCATCACTGATGGTCGCAGCACGCCCGGCGCACAGCAGAAGAACGATGTCGAAATCGTGCGCTACCCGCGCGCAGAAGCCCCGAAGCGAAAAGCCAAAAAGTAGTCTCTTTCATGAAGCACCTGATCGTCCTCCTTGCTCTTCAATCCGTCGCCTTCGCCGTCGCACCGCGCGACGCACTCCCTCTCGACGCACCGGAATGGCCTCTGAACTATCGTCTGCATCTCGATGGTCCTGCAAAGGTGAAGCTGAGCGATGATTTGACGATCACGCTCGATGCGAACGGTCCGCATGACATCGCGGTGGAACATCCGGCGGATGGTGCACCGGTTCTGCGGGTTTGGAGTGGTAGCAAGCTCGTGCGTGGACCTGAGGATGTGCCGAGGCTGGCGCAAACAGGTGCGAGGGACTTTGTCGATGCGAATCTCGACCTCGGCGCGGACTTCACCGCAATGGCGGCGTTTGAAGCGAATGGGGATGGCACCTTGTTGTCGAAGTGCGCACCGAAAGGCAAGTGGTCACCAGATGCGAAGGCGCTCTTCATTCGCGGCGGACGACTCGTGTATGACATCGGCTGGCTCGGTGCCATGACGGGCGGCCCGAAGGTGAATGATGGCAAACCTCATACCGCCGTCCTCACCGTGCGCGATGGTGCGGCGAGTCTGTGGCTGGATGGAAAGCAGATCGCCGAGAAAGCCAAGCTCACGAAGCCCGATCAAAAAGACCATCTCTTCAAAGTGGGGCGTGCCTCGCCAAACTTTGCAGGTGATCTCACGAAGGGAAACATCCGAGCGGTGCGCGTGTGGAAGCGTGCGCTGCCGGAAGGCGAGCTGGCGCTGCTTTTCAAAAACGACGGCGCTGGAGCGAACACGCCAGACTTCACGCACACTCCGAAAGCAGGCGGTAAGCCAGTCATCGAAGGCGGCAGCGGTTGGGTGCAGGCGCTGGAGCGCAGCGATCACAAGGAAATCGTTGCCGGATGGAATTCGAAGACGCTCGAAGAAGGCGCAACGATCTACAAAACGCTCTGCGTCGTCTGCCACGGCACGAAAGAGCAACCAGGATCGCTACCCACAGCCCTTCGGTTTGCGGAAGGGCAGTTCAAGAACGGCAGCGATCCGTATTCGATGTTCACGACGCTGACGAAGGGCTTCAATCAAATGGTGCCGCAGCCGCAATACACGACGGCGCAGAAATACGCGGTCATTCATTACATTCGCGAGACCTTCCTGCGCCCGCACAATCCCTCGCAGCTCAAGGACATCGACATCGCAACACTCCCGCGCGGTCTGACGCGTGTGGAGGTGGAAAAGGCGGATACTTCACTGCCGCCGTATCAACGCATGGAACTCGGGAGCTCGCTGTTTTGGACGCTGGAAGTCGCGCCCGGCAACATCGCACAAAAGGGCATCGCGATTCGTCTCGACGACGGCCCTGGTGGCGTAACGAAAGGCCGTGCGTGGATGATTTACGATCACGACACGATGGCGAACGTCACCGCCACCACCGGCAGCTTCGTGGACTGGAAAGGCATCGCCTTTGACGGCAGTCACGGCACGCACACCAGTCTCACGGGAGAGCGTCATTTCATTAACGCTGGTGGCCTCGGTTACAGCACCGGTGAACCCTTCACGGATCCACGCCCCAAGGGTAAGGATGGCAAGCCTTACGGCCCTGGCCCCGCCGCCTTCAAAGGTCTCTACAAACATGGCAACAAGACCGTGCTGGCCATCGGCACCAATGGCACCATTGCTCTCGAATCACCGTCGTGGATCGACTACGGCAGCACGCCCATTTTTGTCCGCACCATCAATATCTCCAGCGTCATCACCTCGCACTACGTGCGGATCGCACCCGAGTCGATGAACGTCGTAGTCCAAGGCGATGGCAGGCTCATCAAGGAGGCTGGCGACTGGGTTTTGAAGATGCGGAATGACATTCGCGAGGTGAAAGCACGCGTGTTCTTGTCCAAATGTGACCTAGGCTCGCTGGCCACACTGGCCACCAACTACAAGGAGCCGATGGACCTCACCCCACTGACGAAAGGTGGACCTGCACAGTGGCCTCAAACAGTCACCACGACCTCCACAGCTGGAAAAGACGATGGCGCGTTCATCGCCGATGACTTCACGCTGCCTCATGTCAATCCATTCCAAAGCTGGCTGCGTCCCGGAGGCTTTGATTTCACGCCCGATGGCAAGGCGGCCATCGTTGCGATGTGGAATGGCGATGTCTGGCGTGTCGATGGCGTGATGGACAAAGCACCCGCGACGCTGACATGGCGCAGGATTGCCAGCGGCTTGTTTCAACCTCTCGGCGTTAAGTATTTCGGCGATGAGCTGTATGTTCTCTGTCGGGATCAACTCGCCAAGCTCGTGGATCTCAACGCCGATGGAGAAACCGATTTCATCGAGTGCTTTAACAGCGACCATCAGGTTACCGAGCACTTCCATGAGTTCGCGATGGGCTTGCAGGTTGATGGGGCGGGCAACTTTTACTATGCCAAGTCCGGTCGTCACGCCTTGGACAGCGTGGTGCCGCAGCACGGCACGCTGTTGAGAGTCAACTCCGGCGGTTACAGCACCGAAATCCTCGCCACCGGCTTCCGCGCCGCGAACGGCGTGTGCCTCAACGACGACGGCACTTTCTTCGTTACCGACCAAGAAGGCTTCTGGACACCGAAGAACCGCATCAATCGAGTGAAGGCTGGCGGCTTCTACGGAAACATGTATGGCTATACGAATGTCACCGACACCAGCGACAGCGCCATGGAGCAGCCTCTCGTCTGGGTGACCAATGACAAAGACCGCAGCCCCGCCGAGCTCATCTGGGTGCCCAAAAATGCGTGGGGTAATCTCGGCGGCTCGTTGCTCAACCTCAGCTACGGCACCGGCCGCGCCTTCATCATCCCGCACGAAGAAGTAAAAGGCCAATGGCAAGGCGCGGTGTGCGAACTGCCCATGCCCGCCTTCGCCACCGGCATCATGCGCGGTCGTTTCGGTAGCGATGGAGCCCTCTACACCTGCGGCATGTTTGCTTGGGCCGGCAATGCAACGAGTCCCGGCGGCTTCCACCGCATCCGTCGCAACGAAAAGCCCGCCCAAGTGCCGGTGGTCATCCATGCCAAGCAAGGCGCGATCAGCGTGACCTTCAGTGATCCCATCGAACCAAAAGATTGCGCCATGAAGGTGTGGTCGCTCAAGCGCACGAAGAATTACGGCTCGAAGCACTACGACGAGCATCCGCTGACCATCCGCGCGGTAAAACTCAGCGACGACAAGCGCACTGTGACTCTCGACATCCCCGACCTCGCGCCCACGCAATGCTACGAGCTGAAGATCAATGACCGCGTGCTCCACGGAACCATTCACCAACTCACCCAACCATGAAACTCGCCATCACGCTCTCGACACTCATCCTCGCAGTTCAGCTTCAAGCCAAGCCGCTGCAGGTCTTCATCCTCGCCGGCCAGTCGAACATGCAGGGGCATGCCAAGGTGAGCACCTTCGAGCACATCGGCATGGACCCGGCGACGAAGCCGATGCTGGATGAGATGCAGAACGCAGACGGCACTCCGAAGGTGTGCGAGCGCGTGTGGATTTCCTCACTCGGCAGTGCTGATGAGGTGAAGAGCGGAAAACTCACCGCAGGCTTCGGTGCGAGCCAAAATGGGCCAAAAATTGGCCCTGAGTTCACTTTTGGCCTCTACATGCAAAAGTTCACGGATGCGCCCATTTTACTCATCAAGACCGCGTGGGGCGGCAAGAGCCTGAACACCGACTTCCGTTCACCGAGTGCCGGACCCTATGTGTTCAATGAAACGCAGCTCGCGCAGTTTCAGAAGCAAGGCAAAGACATCGCAGTCATCAAAGCAGAGAAGGAAAAGGAGACCGGTGTTTACTATCGGCTCATGGTCGAACATGTGAAGAGCGTGCTCGCGGACATCAAGCGCGTGGTGCCGAGCTACAATACAGCTCAAGGCTATGAACTCGCAGGTTTCGCGTGGTTTCAAGGCTGGAACGACATGGTGGACAGCGGCACCTATCCGAACCGTGACAAGCCCGGTGGCTACGATGCCTACAGCACGGCGATGGCGCACTTCATTCGCGATGTGCGCAAGGATTTGGGTGCACCGAAGCTACCCTTCGTCATCGGCGTGCTCGGCGTCGGAGGACCGACCTCCGAGTATGGTCCTGACGAGCAACGCTACAAAGCCACGCATCAGAATTTCCGCGACGCGATGGCCGCACCAGCGCAGTTGCCCGAGTTCAAAGGCAACGTCGCGACGGTGCTGGCGGAGAAGTATTGGGACCGCGAATTGAAAGCTGCGCGGAGGAAGGAAGGTGAAATCAAAGAGCAGGCGAAGAAGCTGGCTAAGGAAGGCAAGCTGAAGCCAGCGGAGGAAAAAGCTTCGGTGGATAAACTGCGCGCCGAAGGGCTCACGGAGCGTGAGCGCTTGGTGCTGGAGAAGGGCATCTCGAATTTTGAATTCCACTACCTCGGCTCTGCGAAGATTCTCGGCGGTGTTGGCAAGGGCTTGGCGGAAGCGATGGCCGAACTCAAACAACCCAAGAAGTAATCAGCATGAAAAACACACTCATTTTAATCACCCTCGCCGTCATTTGCGCCCCGCATGGCTCAAGCTTTGCCGCAGGCAAAGCTCAGGAGATCACGATACCCGATTTCACTCAGGGCGATGCAATTCCTGCAAAAGCAAAACACGATTGGAACCTTGGCGCCACCGGTGCTCGGGGTTGGATCTATTTC